>CALZMK010000181.1 GCA_945788545.1 uncultured Prevotella sp. | reverse complement strand
GAATAGATGCCGAGGTATATCTCGACAGGAAATACAAGAACAACGGTTCAAGGTTTACAATAAAAATAAAGGCTAATTCACTATAAATTATGAAAGCAACAACAAAACATAATATAATTACGGCATTGTCGGTTATTACTCTGATGATACTGGTTGGATGTTCCGGCAAACGTATGTCGAGCAAGGGCAGTGGTGTGGATAGCACTCACACGAGGGAATATATCGCCAAGATAAGCCTTCAGGAGCCTGAGCGCGCGCTTGCCATCATCGACACTATGGAGATGAACAATGAAGAACGTCCTTACGCCATCAATTACCTGCGTTTTGTTGTTTACAATAACGGACTTGCGGATTTTAAGATGGCAGATTATTATGGCAAGCAAGTGCTTAAAGACTCCATCGAACTTAAGCAAGACACCAAAAGATACTACACTCTTCTTAACACGCTTGCCAGCATCGCCAATTCCAACAGTCAGTTTGCACAGTCAATTGAATATGCAAAAATGGCGGCGGATATCGCAAGAAAAAACAATATAAAGGAATATGAGATTGGCGCCATTGGTACCGTTGCATTGAGCACGGTGATGCTTGGTGATAAGGAAAACGGACTTAAGATGTTTGCCAAGAATAAGGATATGGTTATGAAATTGCTGAATGAAAATCCGAATTTCAACACAGCAGACATAGCTTTCACCTTTATAGGCAACTATGTTGAAAGCCTTATTGCAGACAAGAGATATGACGAGGTTGAAAAAAACATTCCCGACCTTATCTACATCACCAACAAGCTCAAGACCATAGAAAACATAATGGATGGCTATGCAGAATATCGTCAGCTCCACACCTACAGCATTTTAATAAACTACTATGATGCCAAGGGCAACAAGAAGGAAGCGGAGAAATGCCTGACCGAGATAATGAAGTCTGACCTGGTAGGCACTAGTTTCGTGCAGGCAATGATTTCTGAGCACTACTATAATGTCAAGGATATAAAGAAACTTGCCGATATAACAGCCAAAATGAGGAAGAACTCAACTGAATCCAAAGACACTGTCTCAGAGTTCTTCATTGATTATGTGCTTGAATACGAGAAATTCATATACAAGGAATATGGCAACTACCGCGAGGCTCTTGGGAAGTCGGAGATGATAAACGATGCAAAGGACTCACTCTTCAAGAAAAACAGCATTGAGGATGGAATAAGACTATCCAAAATCTACGATACTCAGGAGAAGGAACGGCTATTGGCAGAGAAAGACACCCAACTGTCTAAACACAAGAATATCTTCATCGTCGTGACAATCATGATGATTCTCGGCACGGCATTCATCATGCTACTCTTGCTTTTCAACCGCAAGGTGAACCGCCGCAACAAGACCATTGTCTCTACAATTAACCAAATGATGAAGAAAGAGGATGAGCTGACAAGGTTCCGCCTCAACGAAGACGCGAATAACGTCAATCCCGACGAGATGAGACTAATGCAGAGCCTTGAGATGCTTAAGGGCGACACGACGATAGACGTGATTGCCGCCGTATGCGGATTCGGGAATGCCAAAGCCTTCAACAAAAAATTCTATGAGCATTTCGGAATACATGCCGAGGAATACCGCAAGTGGTCTAAGAACATGAGCGAGCAGGACAAGACTGACATAGAGGAGGCAAAGCACATGAAAGACTCGTTCATCAGGAACATGTCGCATGAGATACGCACTCCGCTCAATCAAATCTTCGGATTCGTACAACTGCTCACCGACCCGAACATCCAGCTCTCCGACGAGGAGAAACGGCAATATAACGACATCATCAGCGACCAGACAACATACATGACCCGTCTGATAAACAAGTTCCTTGAGCTTTCGGAATACGAGAGCAGCGACGAGCCATTGCCACGCGAGACTATCTCCATCGACGAGACTCTGAAGATAGTGCAATCCACAGTGCCGCAACCACAGGCAGGAGTAGAACTTACATTCAGCAACAATAGCGGTAAGGACACCATAGATACCAATGGCAAGGGACTTACCCGCATCTTGCAATGCTTGGTGGGCAATGCCGTGAAGTTCACCCCCTCGGGCTACATCAGTGTGGAGTGCATCACCAATGCCGAAGGCTCCGTGACATTCTCCGTCACCGACACTGGCAAGGGCATTCCCGAAGGCGACGAGGAGCGCATCTTCGACCGCTTCTACAAGGTTGACGAATTTGTTCCCGGCGCAGGACTCGGTTTGTCACTCGTACGCGAGATTGCCAAGAGAATGGACGCAACAGTCAACCTCGACCGCACTTACACATCCCAAGGCTCAATGTTCACGGTTACGCTTAGGGAAAATACGCACATTTCAAAGAATCAAAACATTAAAGACAAAACATTATGAAAACAAAACTTAAGAATTTATTCATTGCAGCACTATTGGTTGCACCCGTTATGTTCATTGCCTGCTCTGGAGATAAGACTGCCGGTGCTAAAGACTACAATGACACTATCTATTCAAGAAGCTACATCTTGCAATTAAGTATTAGTGATCCAGACAAGGCCTTGGCCATTGTCGATACACTCGAACAGGTTGGTAAGTATCCGTCATATTTTATAAATTACTTGCGTAGCGGAATATATAACAATTCTGCACAACTTCGCAGTGCTATCCATTATGCCAAATTGGCAATAGCCGACACGCGTTTCAAGAAGGAAGACCTAAGAAATTATTTGGGTTTATTATTAGCAATAGCACAAATAGAACAAATGAACGACAATTATGCAAAAAGCATAAATATTGTGAAAGAAGCCTTGGAGATTGCAAATGAGAATGGGGTTGAATATATACAAGCCGAGTGTTATTATATGATGGGACGAAACCAAATAGTAATAAGTGAATTAGAGGAAGGACTTATGTCTTATTTAAAGTCTAATGATATTGCTGTGAAACTGCTCAATGCTGAGCCTTCAGCCCCAAACTTTGAATTAGTATATGGAACCACTACCGGTATCATAGAAGCACTACATTCGGCCGGTAAGGATCTGGAGGCAGAAAAATACTTGCCTAAATTACTTGAACTGATAGAAAAAGCGGATAAGATTCAGGGTATAAATGAGTTTTATATCGACAGCCGCAAGTGCTTTATTTATATGTGGTTTTATAATATATACAACGACTTAGGCAAGACTGAGGAAGCCGAAAAATACAGAAAAATGTCTGAAGCCACACAATCTGCGAACTTACCATATATCAGGGAACGATACACTTCATACTATATCTCAAAGAAAGACTATAAAAAGGCTTTGGAAAACATAGGCATTTCGAGACAGTTCTACGTGGAAGACAGAGATACCTTCGGCGTGGATTATCTCAACGACGTACTCTATCATGAGTTTAATGTATATAATAAAATGGGAAACTATGCCATGGCGGCAAAGGTAGCGGAGAAAATAAATGTATGCAGGGACAGTGTTGACAAGAAGACTAAAGAGGAAGATGCCGGCGAACTTGCGAAAATCTATGAGACGCAAGAAAAGGAAAAGCAGATAGCGGAGCAGAAAACGGAGCTTACCAAGCAAAGGAATATGCTAATCGGCGTGGCATTGCTGTTGGTGCTCGGTGTGACATTCATTGTGATTGTCATGCGATTCAACCGCAAGCTGAACCGCCGCAACAAGACCATTGTGGCTACCATCAACCAGATGATGCAGAAGGAAGACCAGCTGACTCGACTGCAACTCGGCGATGACATCAATGCCGAGAATATCGACCCCGAGGAGATAAGGCTAAAGCAGAGCCTCGAAATGCTCAAGGACGACAAGTCTATAGATGATATTGTGACGCAGTGCGGCTATAGGGATGCCAACGACTTCAACAATAGATTCTATGAGCATTTCGGAATACACTCGGAAGAATACCGCAAGTGGTCGAAGAACATAAGCAGTCAGGAAAAGACCGGCATCGAAGAAGCCAATCAGATGAAGCAGTCGTTCATCAGGAATATGTCGCACGAGATTCGCACTCCTCTCAATCAAATCTATGGTTTCGTGCAACTGCTCACTACTCCGGGCATCCAACTCAGCGACGAACAGAAACAAAAATACACTGGCATAATCGACGAACAGACATCCCACATGACTCAGATGCTCAACACATTCCTCGAAATCTCACAATATGAGAGCAGCAACGAACCACTGCCAGTCGAGACATTGAATATCGACGAAGTGCTCACTATGTCGTCCAACTCATTCCTTGCTATCAAGGATGGAGTGGAACTATCAGCAAAGAACAACAGCGGACTCGAGACCTTGGAATGTAACCAAAAGGGATTGCTCCGCATACTGCATTGCATAATAGACAATGCCGTCAAGTTCACCGACAAGGGCTATGTCTCAGTGGAATGTGCAAGCAATGCTGACGGCAACATCGTTTTCTCCGTTACCGATACGGGCAAGGGAATACCCGAGGGCGACGAGGAGCGCATCTTCGAGCAATTCTACAAGGTGGATGAATTTATCCCTGGCACAGGTCTTGGACTGTCATTGGCGCGAGTGATTGCCGACCGCATGGGCGCAAGCATTGCCGTCGATCGCAGCTACAAGGCACAAGGCTCGAGATTCAATATAACATTAAAAAATAAAATAGAATGAAGAAATTAGCGATTATCACAGGAGCCGACGGATGCATGGGCTCCGAGATTGCAAG
>CALZMK010000180.1 GCA_945788545.1 uncultured Prevotella sp. | reverse complement strand
CGATGGCCATCGCAGGTATCTGCGTTTTTTATGCTATAAAATCGGTGATTACAGCTTTGCTATGATAGCATCTACTGCAGCACTGAGTCCGTCGGGATTCTTACCACCTGCTGTGGCAAAGTGGGGCTGACCGCCTCCTCCACCCTGTATCAGTTTGGCTGCCTCGCGAACGAGCTGACCGGCATTGAGGTTGTGGTCTTTCACTACGTCCTCGGTCATCATCACAGTGAGCATTGGTTTGCCCTGATCTTCACTACCGATGACACAGAGGAGATTCTCGCCGATGGCTTCGCGCACCTTAAAGGCAAGGTCCTTGGCTGCTTGAGCCGACATTGGAAGGATGGCAGATGCTACAGTAACACCGTTCACAATGCGAGCCTTCTCAACAAGCTTATCCTTGGCACGCTCAACAGCCTGTGCCTGGAACGACTCGATACTCTTCTTCATCGTGTCGTGCTCCTCGATATACTTCTCGATGACTCCACGAAGGTCCTTGGCATTGTTGAACATCGCACGGATTGCCTTCAGTGCATCCTCAAGATTATACATCATCTCCTCACACTCAGTTCCAGTCTTTGCCTCGATACGACGAATACCAGCGGCAACACTGCTCTCGGAGATTATCTTGAACATACCAATTCGACCTGTTGAGGCAGCATGGATACCACCACAGAACTCACATGACGGACCGAAGCGCACTACGCGCACCTTGTCGCCATACTTCTCGCCGAAGAGGGCAATGGCACCAAGTTTCTTGGCTTCCTCAAGCGGGGTGTCGCGATGCTCGTCGAGAGGCAAGTCCTCACGAATCATACTGTTCACCAAGCGTTCCACCTGACGCAGTTCCTCGTCGGTAACCTTCTGGAAATGTGAAAAGTCGAAGCGCAGTGTGTCGGGACTTACGTATGATCCCTTCTGCTCTACATGGTCGCCAAGTACCTGCTTGAGAGCATAGTCGAGCAAGTGTGTAGCTGTATGGTTGGCGGCACTTGCATTGCGCTTGTCAACATCCACACATGCCATAAAATCGGCAGAGGGATCTTTCGGCAATTGCTTAACGATATGTATGCTCTGGTTGTTCTCACGCTTGGTGTCTATAATCTCAACGGTCTCATTCTCGCTGACGAGTACTCCGCAGTCACCTACCTGTCCTCCCATCTCGCCATAGAACGGGGTGTTGTCGAGGACAAGTTCATAGAAACTCTGTTTCTTTTGTGTCACCTTTCTATATCTGAGGATATGACACTCGTATTCAGTGTAGTCATATCCCTGGAACTTCTGCTCGCCTTCCTTCAGCACCTCCCAGTCGCCATTCTCCACGGCAGCGGCATTGCGGGCGCGGGCTTTCTGCTTTTCCATCTCCACGTTGAATCCTTCCTCGTCAACGGTATATCCGTTCTCACGGCAGATAAGTTCGGTGAGGTCGAGAGGGAATCCGTAAGTGTCGAACATACGGAATGCCTGGGCACCGTCGAGCACTGTCTCGCCGTGGGCTTTCAACTCGTCCATGGCTCCATTGAGCAGGTTGATACCCTTGTCAAGTGTGCGGAGGAACGAGTCTTCCTCTTCCTTCATCACGCGGCCAATGAGTTCACGCTGTGCAACGAGTTCGGGATATGCACCACCCATCTCGCCTATGAACACTGGCAGGAGTTTATACATGAACGCCTCTTTCTGACCAAGGAACGTATATGCATAGCGTACGGCACGACGCAAGATTCGGCGGATAACATATCCTGCCTTGGCATTGCTTGGCAACTGTCCGTCGGCTATAGAGAATGACACGGCACGCAGGTGGTCGGCAATAACGCGCATGGCCACATCCACCTCTTCGGTCTTGCCATATTCCTTGCCCGACAAGCGTGAGATTTCCTTGATGATTGGCTGGAAGATATCTGTGTCATAGTTGGAGTGCTTACCCTGCATGGCACGAACAAGACGCTCGAATCCCATACCAGTATCAATAACGTTCATCGACAGTGGTTCGAGCGAACCGTCAGCCTTGCGGTTGAACTGCATGAACACGATGTTCCATATCTCTATCACCTGTGGGTCGTCCTTGTTGACGAGTTCACGTCCTGGCACCTTTGCCTTCTCCTCGGGAGTACGTGAGTCGAGGTGAATCTCAGAACAAGGGCCACAAGGACCGGTGTCTCCCATTTCCCAGAAGTTGTCATGCTTGTTGCCGTTGATGATATGGTCGGCAGGCACATGCTTTGCCCAATAACCTGCTGCCTCATCGTCGCGAACAAGGTTTTCTTCCTCCGAACCTTCGAATACGGTCACGTAGAGATCCTTGGGGTCGAGCTTCAACACATCCACAAGATATTCCCATGCCATATCGATGGCTCCTTCCTTAAAATAATCACCGAAGCTCCAGTTGCCGAGCATCTCGAACATGGTGTGGTGATAAGTGTCGTGTCCAACCTCTTCGAGGTCGTTGTGCTTACCGCTAACGCGAAGACACTTCTGAGAGTCGGCACGGCGACGGGGTTCCGGATCGCGTGTACCGAGGATAACGTCTTTCCACTGGTTCATACCAGCATTAGTGAACATCAACGTAGGGTCGTCCTTGATTACCATAGGAGCTGACGGTACGATTGCATGTCCTTTCGATTCGAAATAATTCTTGAACGAATCGCGGATTTCATTTGCTGTCATCATGTTTTTTTATGTTTTATTTCTACTTTTCTCCGAAAATTGTTGCAAAGATAGTTTATTTTGTGTATATTTGCAAATGTTTTTGGAAATGAATGAAAAAAAAAGTGAAATATGGCATTAAAAACAGACAAAAACCTCAAGTTATACTACTCAATTACCGAAGTTGCGGAGAAATTCGGTATAAATGAGAGTACATTGAGATATTGGGAACAGGAGTTCCCACATCTCAAACCAAAGACCCGCGGGTCGAGTAATATCAGGCAATATTCTGACAAGGATATTGAACAGGTGCAACTGATTTACAACCTTATCAAGGTGCGCGGCTTCAAAATTGCCGCCGCCAGGAAGATTCTGAACAGCAATCGCACTGGCGCCGACAAAACATCCGAAGTACTGAGCAAGCTGATAGAAATACGCGACGAACTGCAACTGATGAAAAATCAGTTAAACTCAACTTTCTAAAAAAAGGTCTCCTCAAAAGGAGACCTTTTACCTACAAAAACCTACAAAAACCTACATCACCCTACAAAAAACCTACATCACCTTCTCAATCAAAATCACCCTACTACTCCACGCTGTCTTCTTATTATGATCGACATTATGGTTATAAGGTATCTCCAATCCATTTGCCATCAGATAAGCACCTGTGAATGTCTTGCCCTCAAATGGCAGTGGAGTATTGTCAATACGGTTGAGCTCGTGAATGCGGTAGGTCTTGTTTGCATCCAGTCCTGCCATCTTAATCCTTGGCAGATGCTGGTTGACGAATGTTTCGGTCTTCCACCAATAGAACACGGCCTTGTCCTTGGCATCGTCAACATACATCAGCGATGCCACACCCTTCTTGTCGTATGGCGACTGCAGACGATAGATATTACCCAACTGCACTATCGGGCGTATAGTCTTGTATTCGGCTATGGCGTTCTTGCACAGTGCCTTTTCCTCGTCGGTCATGTTCTTGGGCTGTATCTCCATTCCTAGACGTCCGCTCATAGCCACATCGATACGATACTTCAATGGTACATTGCGGAATGTCTGGTGATTGGGTGCCGCACTGATATGCGAAGCCATCACCTGGGCGGGAAAGAAATAGCTTGTGCCCCACTGCATATACACTCTCTGGAGGGCATCGGTGTTGTCGCTCACCCAGAACTCGTCGAAGTATGGCATATATCCCCAGTTGGCCCTACCGCCACCGGAGGCGCAGTCCTGAATGATGAGGTCGGGATACTTGGCGCGTATTCTCTTTAATGCCTTCTCCAGTCCACGGTGATATTCCACCAACAGATGGCTCTGCTTGTCCATGGTCAAATACTGCGAACCGTGGTTGGAGATGTTCATATTGGCATCCCACTTAATATAATAAAGGTCGGGATTCTCCTTCATGAGGTTATCTACTACCGACACCACGAAGTCCTGTACCTTGGGATTACCCATGTCGAGCACCAACTGCGTACCGCCACGGCCCATCTGAAGGTCGCGTCCGGGTGCTTTCACTACCCAGTCGGGGTGCTTCTCGTATAACTCACTCACGCTGTTGGTCATCTCAGGCTCAATCCATATACCGAATTTTATTCCGTGCTTCTTGGCGTTCTCCACCAATCCCGGTACTCCGTTGGGCAACTTGTTCTTATCCACCACCCAGTCGCCGAGCGACGAGTTGTCGGTCTTGCGGGGATACTTGTCGCCAAACCATCCGTCGTCCATCACAAAGAGTTCGCCTCCCATGGATGATATGTCGGACATCATCTGGTCCATTCCTGGCTCATTGATATCGAAATACACTCCTTCCCAACTGTTCAGAAGAATGTCTCTCACCTTGTCGCCATGGGCAAGCATATACTTGCGACCCCACTTGTGGAAATTGCGAGATGCACCACTCAATCCCTCACGGCTAAAGGTAAGGGCAAGCACTGGTGTTGTGAAGGTTTCACCCTTGGCAAGCTGATATTCGGATGCCTCCTCATTGATACCGGCGAAAAGCTGATGGAACTCATCATCGTGGGTATTAAGGCGCAACTTATAATTGCCTGTATAGC
>CALZMK010000179.1 GCA_945788545.1 uncultured Prevotella sp. | reverse complement strand
CACGACAACTTAGACAACCAAGACAACCGAAGGTAAACAAATTCTCGCATTTCCTCCTCAAAAAAAATAAAATTTGTGGCATTTTTCTTGCAAGTGAAGAGAAAAATCGTTAATTTTGCAGCAATAAATATCGTCTCTATGAAAAAGTTCAAATTAACATCAGTTTTGAGAATCATGGCGACAGTTTCCTCTGACTCTCAGGAATAACATTATATAATTCAGCAGACCCTATTTAGAGTAATAAAAAGACAATTATAGGAAGCCTAAGGAAAATAGTCGTACATTTGCAAATTGTTTTTTTTGTAATTTTACAAATTTGTAAAGTTTGGTTGGGCTGTCTAAAGCCTGGTTGTAAGGGAAAATGAAGTCAAGGGAATCAGTGACCCAAAAGGGAATGTAATTTTGGTGCATCCCCCATTATTAATATCTTTTCGTTAAGAGTTTTTTCTGACCCTCATTTGGCACGATAGAGTAGCGTTGTGTAGAGAGCCATTCCTTAACCATTCCTAAAAATCCTTTTTTTTCTAAAGAAAACTGTAGATTATTAGTTTCTTTCAGTTTTTTTTACTAATTTTGTGGCGAAATATCGTGAGGCGTAAAAAAACTTCATATAACAAAAACTTTTAAATATCATTTACTAACTTTCAATTCAAGAACAATTACGGAAAAAGGATCAATTCATGACAGCGGAAAATTCCTATCCTGTCAGGACGGATTGCCGTATGTTCTTACAATTAAAAAAACTAACGTCATGAGAATTTCTTTTACTCTTTTGTTTGCCCTTGCATGCTTTGCAGGGAAAGCACAGAACGTTTCAGATTTTTACGAGAAGAACACCGTATTGAACTACAGTGATGGTGACAAGGCATCTGGAGAGATTCCCCAGCCTGAGCAGTTTGACCCCGACTTCCATATATACCTTTGCTTTGGACAGTCGAATATGGAAGGCAATGCTAAAATAGAATCTCAGGACCGTCAAGGCATCAGTACACGTTTTCGCATGATGGCAGCTGTTGATATGAACAACATCGGTAGAAAGAAAGGTCTGTGGTATGCCGCCGTTCCTCCTCTCTGTAGAGAGTGGACAGGTCTGACTCCTGCTGACTATTTTGGCAGAACCCTTGTTGAACGTCTTCCCGAGAACATTAAGGTGGGAGTTATTAATGTTGCTGTAGGCGGTTGCAGCATAGACCTCTTTGATGAAGATAAGACAGCATCAGTGATAGAGAAATCAGCAGACTGGTTTAAAGGCTTCTGCAAGGACTATGACAACGAGCCTTTCCGTCGCCTTATGGAAATGGCAAAGAAGGCACAGAAGGTAGGTGTTATTAAAGGCATTCTTCTCCATCAGGGCTGTACTGATAATACACAGCAGGACTGGCCGTTACGTGTCAAGCTTGTTTATGAGCGCATGCTAAAGGAGTTGAACCTACAGGCGAGTGATGTTCCTTTGCTTGTTGGTGAGTTGATGACAAAGGAAGACGGAGGTTGCTGCTATGCTCACAATGCCATTATTGATAGAATTAATGAGACCATACCAACAGCATACCCAATATCCTCTTTAGGTTGCCCAGGGAGAGAAGACAAGCTCCATTTCACAGCTGAGGGCTATCGTATTCTTGGCAGACGATATGCAGAGAAGATGCTGGAACTTCTTAATAACAAATAACCATTCGCAATACCATATATAATTGAATTGTTTCTACCCCAAGAATAACACTATGAGCAAGAAACAGATATCCGCAGCATTGATAGCAATTCTGTTACAGACAACAGTATGGGCTCAGAACCCAATTGCGCAGACATGTTACTCAACCGACCCAGCACCGATGGTCTATGGCGACCGACTCTATGTCTTTACTGGTCATGATGAAGAAGGTGCTGACTTTTTCTGGATGAACGACTGGCGTTTGTTTTCCACAGCAGATATGGTGAACTGGCAGGACCATGGCTCACCTCTCTCACTAAGTGACTTTACCTGGGCAGACGACCGTGCCTGGGCACCGCAGTGTGTAGAGCGCAATGGAAAGTTCTACTTCTACATTCCGGCTCATTCAAATATCAGCGGTGGTATGGCTATAGGTGTTGCTGTGTCAGATAATATCACAGGACCGTATATCGATCCCCTTGGCAAACCTCTTTACGAAGATGGGAAGTGGGACCATATAGACCCAACTGTACTTATTGACGATGATGACAAGGCATATATCTACTGGGGCAATCCGAAACTCTATTCTGCCCGTCTTTCTGACGATATGATTAGTCTTGCATCGGAGGTGAAGGTAGACAGTACACTGGAGAGATATACTGAAGGTCCTTGGATACACAAAGTAAAGAAAGGACAATATATAATGATGTATGCTGCAGGCGGTGTTCCTGAATGTATTGCTTACAGTACTGCAAAGAAGCCTCAGGGACCTTGGACATATCAAGGAGAGGTTATGAAGCAGGACAACGGCACACAGTCTTTTACTAACCACTCTGGATTGATTGACTTCAAGGGACATAGCTATTTCTTCTACCATACCGGCTGGCTCCCTGGCGGTGGCGGCTTTGGCAGAAGTGCCTGCGTAGAGGAATTTTCTTGGAATGCAGACGGAACTCTCCCTCTAATTCCTTTTACAAAAGAGGGTCCAGCACCAATCCCCACCTTCAATCCCTACACCCTTGTAGAAGCCGAGACTATGGCAGACAGCAGAGGCATCAGGAGTGAGTTCAACAAGAAAGAGAAGCGCGTGTGGGTTAGTGACATCCATAACGGTGACTGGTTGAAGGTTCGTGAGGTGGACTTCGAAAAGGGACTAAGCAGTATGGAGTTCACAGCCGCCACTCCTCTTAATGGTGGTGCCATAGAAGTTCGTCTCGACAAGGTAGACGGAGAGCTGATAGCCACAGCTACTGTAACCCCCACTGGTGGTTGGGAAGAATGGCAGACCTTCTGTGCCAATGTTTCTCGCAGTGTTAGCGGAAAGCATGATGTCTATTTCGTGTTCTGTGGTTTAAAGGGTGGAAAACTCTTTAACTTCGACTCTTGGCAGGCAAAGGAAAAAGAAATCTCAAAATATTAATCAATTATGTATATTAGAACATTATTTATACTTTTCATGGTGTTGATGACATTCTCTTCAGCCATGGCACAGTCAACGACACGATGTGTGAACCCTGTGATTTGGGCAGATGTTCCTGATCCCGACCTAATCAGGGTTGGTGATGACTTCTACCTTGTGAGCACTACGATGCACCTTATGCCTGCAGTGCCCATAATGCACTCGAAAGATCTTGTGAATTGGGAAACTATTAGCTATGTATGTCCGAAGATAACCGACACCCCCCTCTACGACCTTGAGGGTGGCTCTGTATACGGCAGAGGACAGTGGGCAACGAGCCTTCGTTACCACAAGGGAACGTTCTATCTTCTTTTCTCTCCCAATGACCAGCCTTGGCGCAGCTTTATCTATACCACCAAAGACCCGAAGGGCGAATGGCAGTTACAGTGTCGCACCACACATTTCCACGATGCCTCACTATTCATTGATGATGACGACAGAGTCTATGTCTTCTACGGCACTGGAGAGGTTGTAGAGTTGAATAAGGACTTTACAGGCGTTAAGGAAGGCGGTTTGCGAGCACGTGTATTCCAGCGTGATGCCTCCGAGACAGGACTCCTTGAAGGTAGCCGTGTGATAAAGAAAGATGGCAAGTACTACCTTATTATGATTTCCTGGCCACAGGGTGGTAAACGTCGACAGGTTTGCTACCGTTCCGAAAAGATTGAAGGACCATACGAAAAGTCGGTTATTCTGCTCGACAATTTCAAGGGCTTTGGGTATGTTGGTCAGGGAACTGTTGTAGACGATGCAAATGGTAACTGGTATGGCATGATTTTTCAAGACAGAGGCGGTATAGGTAGAGTGCTCACCCTTTCTCCAGTTACTTGGAAAGATGGTTGGCCAATGATTGGCGACACAGAAGGTCGTGTTCCACATTCCTTTGACGTACCACTGAAGCCTGCGAAGCCTGAGCATGGAATTGTGGGCAGTGATGACTTTTCAGGTAAGACACTTAGAAAGGAATGGCAGTGGAACCACAATCCAATAAATGCTATGTGGTCGCTTACGGAGCGTCCCGGATGGCTTCGCCTGAAGACCTCCAAGGTGGTGGAGAGTCTCTTCACAGCTCCGAACACTCTCACGCAGCGCATGACTGGTCCGGAGTCAGAGGGCACGGTGTGTGTTGACTTCTCTCACCTTCACGATGGCGATGTCTGTGGATTGTCTGCCTTTAACGGCGATTCCGGAATACTCTCAGTTGTGCAAGAAGGAAAGACTCGGAAACTTATTCTCTCTTTTGAATCTGTTTTGCTAACAGATAGAGAGAAGGCAGTCACAGAAGTTAAGAAAGAAGTCGTTGCAACAGTTCCTCTGAAGGGAGAGAAAGTATGGCTTCGTGTTCATGGCGATTTCAACCTTGGTAAAGACCTTGCCACATTCTCATATAGTCTTGACGGAAAGAAATTCCAAAGCCTTGGAAAACCATTTAAGATGCGCTTCGATTATCGACGCTTTTTTATGGGTACGAAGTTTGCACTATTTTGTTATGCTACAAAACAGTCGGGAGGCTGGGCAGACTTTGATGACTTCATTTTTGAAGAAACCGTGAAGAAATAGAACCTTTATTACAAAAAATATATAATATCAACAATATAATCATTAATTGTTAATTAGGGTCTACTGAATTAATTTTCAGCCAC
>CALZMK010000178.1 GCA_945788545.1 uncultured Prevotella sp. | reverse complement strand
CCCAGGGTGTCATTCGCTACGCTCATTTTGCCCTGGGCTAGGTTCCTTCTGCCCCTTCGGGGCGTGTATGCCACTACCGGAAAATATGTTGTGCGGAAAACGGGTGAATTTTACGATAATATGTATATACAACCGATATACAAAACGCGTGGAAAGGCGGAAAATATGGGTATGGCGGGACGATGCGCATCTATGATGACCGAAAATGATGCACAAGAAAAAGGGCGCGTTTTGACATGATAGGATAATAATATTCGGGGTAAAAGAAAATAAGTGTCAATGAAGTGTATATTTTTTGTGTTAATATTTTTTCTATTTCGCGATTTTCTTCTAATTTTGCCTCGTCGTGGATACCTCCCGGGGTCCACGTTCTCTTATCTTATGGAGGAGGTGGTGATGCAACAGTCCCCTGATGAGTCTAATACAATAAAAGGAATATTATCATTGTAGAATGTAAAAAACTCAAAAAAACAAATAATATGAAGCAATTTAAACTCTTTCTTGTCATGCTGCTCTCCCTTGTAGGGATGACAGCTGCGGCTCAGCAGCCGACGCTCGCTTCGTCGTCTGCAAAGCCTGTCACATCTGTCACATCTTTGTCTTCTGGCACGGATTATCTGATTGCTGCTGGAACTAAAACCAATAGTTACTATTTCAATGTGGCTGATGCAAAGGTGAATGCACCGCTCAGTACCGCACAGGTTTTTACATATACAAGTAGTAAAGGTCTTCAGCGCAAGAGTGATAGTAAATATGTGTATGCAACTAATAATACTTTGTCCACCAGTGATAGTCCTCAAGCGATGAGTATTAGTTGGAATGATTGGTATGGAGATGGTGCATGTATTAAGCCTGGGAGTCTTAATCGCTATATTGTATCTAATGGTGATAATACTGATGCTGCAGGGATGTATCGTTATAGTCTTTATTCCTACAATTGGTATTTCTACCAGGCTGCCATTGTGAAAATCACTTACTATGACGAGACCAATAAGCGTGATATTAATACTGTAACCTATGTAGGTCGTGTAGGCGATGAGCTCACTATGCCCACCATCAGTGGCTATACCATCGTCAGTGATGCATCATATAAAGTAACTGGAAGTACCAGTGTAACCATCAATTATAAGACTGGAGTAGTCACCGAGGGTACGCTGCCAAATGGTAGGTATTTCATGCAGAATACTATTACTGTTAATTCTGATGCCACGAAAAATGATGTTTGGATGACCTCTTACAAGAGTATTGTCAGCCTTATTCCCGATGCCCGTTCGTTCTGGAGTGTATGGGTTGTAAAATGTGTAGACGTCTCCAACCACAAGTACGAAATCTATAACGAGGGACATCGCAATGTGATGACTCCCTGTACCGACCCCTACCAGGCTACTCTCAGCCGTGACGGTGGATACCTCTATTACGATTATGCTAAGAAAGGTTATTTTGTTGGTGATATCACTGACCCCACAACGCAATTTAAGGAGTTGACGCTGACAAAGCAGTCCGATGGCACCTATATGATTCGTTCAGAAAAGGCAGAAAAAGAATATTATCTCTCCTTTGACAACAATTGGCACGGAGTAAATGCAAAAGATGAAAGTGGGTATATTCTTGAGAGTGACCATTGTATAAAAAGTATAGCTTCAACTACTTCAGATACCAATCCATATTGGAATTTTGTTGCGGTATCTAATGAAAATGTACGTGCGCTCTACCAACAGGGTGTAACTGAACTCGATGCATATGTAGGCGGTCTGACTACCATGGACCTTCCCGATGCCGATGTGGAAGAACTGAAGGCCGCCAAACAGGTTGTATCAAAATATCAGAACGACAAGTCTGCTCTTCAGAGCGACACCACCGGTGCTGCTGTAAAATATCGCGAATTCGTAGAGGCCATCAACAAAATGCGTTCGCAGACCAATACGGCAGTGTTCTGTCAGCACCTTGTGGAGGGCCGTCCCTTCTGGGTAGAGACCATCGGTAACCGTAATGGTTATCTGAACCGTATGCAACAACGTACAAATCGTAGTGACTGGACCAACTTAGATAAATCGAGCGTGATGGAAAGCAACAGTGCTGGAACTTTCTATGCTACTCCTGTAAAGAGTGAGGCTACTGTTATCGATCCCAAGACGGGTGTAGAGACAA
The DNA here is from genome assembly GCA_945788545.1 of uncultured Prevotella sp. The sequence continues at coordinate 2,608 of CALZMK010000178.1, read as the reverse complement.
CCTACGATACCTATTATATTCTAAAAAATAAGGATAAAAATTATCTGACAAGTCCTTCTGGTAATATTTACAATAATAATTATTCAACTGTAGGTAAAAAATGGAGTGAATGGAGTCAAAACAGTAATTATAAGAGTGGTTTGTTAAGTGGTGTACGCCCTGTGTCATCCACTTCTACTGCTGCAGATGCCCTTCGATTTGTCATAATTCCTATTGTTCCCGGCATTTATCAGATGTGTGACATTGAAAAAAAATGGCAGGGTGACCCCTTCCTGACTTTTGCTATGGATGGTAATATTCCACAACTCCACCACTATCGTGTATCTGAGTCCTTCTCCTACTTCAAGTTCAAGACCTACAACGAGTACACCTATAACATTAAGAACCCGTTACCCACAAATTCCTATGGTGTAGGTACCTATGGTGAACTTCTCAATTCCAAGATTTCCAAGGACCGTGGTATAAAAGCATATTATATCCGTGCTGGAAAGCATGCTTATAATGATAACAATACCATCAAGACGGAAAATGCCGATAAAGCTGAAATGACAGAAACTGACTGGGGTATTGAATGGGATAAGGGCCTTACTTCTGGAAATAATGGAAATGCTGACAACAACAGCGTGAATCCCGGTGTAAACGACGCTTACTTTACGGTATTCCTTGATGAAGTTCCTACCGTTGATAGTGACAACATCCTGCAGGGTATGCAGGGATATGTGCTCAAGACTATTGCTACTGATTACGCACAGGATGCTCCAGGAAAGAATAATTCTGAACTTTACGATGGTGTCATCGAAAAGGGTTCTGCACAGGATCTCGGCAACAACAATATGCTCCATGCTGCTCTCAACTCCATCGACATCTCTACCGACACTTGGGGTAACTACTACGACATCTTCGTACTGGCATACAAGAGTGAGGATAAGATTGTAGGTTACTGGCACCAACAACCCGTTTATGGTGTAGGCATCGGCTTCTATCACCTCAAGCGTGGTCAGACCCTCCCCACCGGACGGTGCTATCTTTCCACTGCCGACCTCTGTGAACAGCTCAAGAAGCGCTATCCCGATACTTGGGACAACACCTACTTCTATCCTTATCCCAAGAGCAACTCTGCCGCACGTGCCGCTGCTGACAATGACGAAGGCAACCAGAACGAGGCCGGTTTCCGCATCGTCTTCCGCGACAGCAATGGTGTGCAGACGGCCATTGAGGAGGCTCCCATCATCGAAGTGGAAGATGAGGCCGCTCTCGACGCCATCTCTACTCTCTACTCCCTCGACGGCCGTAAGGTTACCGCTCCGAAGAGCGGAGAGGTATACATCCTGAACGGCAAGAAAGTGATGTTCTAAACAATAACTCCACCGAAAAAAGTTAATGAGAATCATGAAAAAGAAATATATTGCACCCACAGTGGAGAAGATTGACCTCACCTACTTCGAGGCAGTTGCCCACGCCAGCGACCACGGTCTGGTGAACACCAGCACCGGCGGTGTGGACTCCGGCGATGTTCTCTCCAACAAGCGCGAAGGCGACGAGCAGAGCGCCAGCGACTGCATCTGGAACAGCTGGGAATAATCCCATCCTAAGGGCATCATGCTGATGCCCACCAAAACATAAAAAAAAGTGCAACGTGCCCCACCGGTACGTTGCACTTTTTTTTATTTATGGCACATTTATAAAGGACGGGCACGCACCGAACACGTTACCATCCGAATGAATTATTCGACAACAGGGACAACACATTTGGCCGAGAACGCCCCGAATGGGGCAAAAGGAACCTAGCCCAGGGCAGAGCGAGTGTAACGAGCGGCACCCTGGGTATCGGACACCCACATACCCTGCGCCCTGAAAGTGGCAGCAGGGAACGTTGGAATGGTTCATACGGAAATGCATTTCGGATGTTTCCTCTTGCCCCTGTAGGGCGCGGACCATCCGGATGCATTTTACCCAGGGTGTCGCTCCACTTTGTTTCGCTCTGCCCTTAGAACCCAGGGTGTCATTCGCTACGCTCATTTTGCCCTGGGCTAAGTTCCTCTTGCCCCTTCGGGGCGCACTCGTCCAAATGTGTTGTCCCTGTTGTCTATGTTGTCCCTGTTGTCGTAAAAACCGGTACAACACAATTGGGACATGCATTCCCATACGGGTATTGTTCCCGTTGTCCATGTTTGCCGTGAAAAAACGTCTGCATGGGGATATTGTATATTCCATATGTTAAAAAAGTAGAAGGCGGGGCAATGTTTTTCGAAAAAAGGGGAACAAATGCACACTACCGGAAAAAATGCGTAAATTTGCACGTTCAAACAACTGATAGTATCCTCTATAAAAACTAATTATAGAACACCCCCTATATTTATGCAAGACTTAAGAAACATTGCCATCATCGCACACGTGGACCATGGCAAAACCACACTCGTCGATAAGATGCTCCTGGCAGGAAACCTCTTCCGTGCCAACCAGCAGACGGGTGAACTGATGCTCGACAACAACGACCTGGAGCGTGAACGGGGCATCACCATCCTTTCAAAAAATGTCAGCATACGATATAAGGATACGAAAATCAACATCATCGACACTCCGGGACACTCCGACTTCGGCGGAGAGG
>CALZMK010000177.1 GCA_945788545.1 uncultured Prevotella sp. | reverse complement strand
TTATGCCGTGGCTACAGAGATAGAAGTATGTGACCATGGAAAGACATTCAATTATGACCTCACTGACCCGTTGTTCTATCCAGAAGATCATGAGTGTATAGATATTGACGGTGGAAAATACCATGGTTCTCAGCACGGATGGACGATTGGTAAATCATTGTCTGTCCCAGTTGCAGGCAAAGCCATACTCTCTTTTACGCTATGTACATACTCTAATTCACAGACTATCTCAATCACCGATGGCGCTGGAAAGGTCTTAAAGACTGTAAGTCATACAAATATTCAAGGCGACCAGAACATCACGTTTGATTATGACGGAACGGCAACTACATTGAAGATTGTAATGCAGAATACTGCCTACATCCACAGTGTCAGGGTAGAGAATCTCCCTCTCGAAGACCCTGAGATGAAGATTGTGTATGGCAAGGAGACGGTGACGCTGAACGTCGGTGGTACATACACTCTGCAGAAAGATGTGGATTTCACGGATAATTATCCCGACAACAACTATACTTATACTTCCGGCAATACGGAAATTGTGGCTGTCGATGCAAACGGAAAGATTACCGCAGGAAACAAATACGGCCAGGCTGTGGTTACCGTTCATCACGACAAAACCACGACCCTTGCTGCCGCCGACCTGCAGTTTACGGTGAAGGTCATTTCCAAGGATGGACAGGTGAGCAAGCCTGCATTGACCATAAACAATGACAGTTCTGTCTCTGTGGGCAATATCGGGGAGACTGGAATCTCTTTCTATTATACTACTGACGGAAACGAGCCAACATCATCCAGCACTAAGGTGACTGATGGCACGATAGCATCTACGCTAACAAACGGTAAGGTCATCAAGGTAATTGCCATTGATGACAGCAACGACAAATCCCCTTCCGACATCGTTACTGCTTACGTAAACGTGACTGGTACGTTCACGTGGAAATGGAACACCACGGGCGTGTTGCAGACAACACCTATCATCGAAGGGAACGTGGCGGACATCATTGACGAGAACACCAAGGTTGTTATCGGCAAGAAGCTGACACCGGGGGCAGCCACGGTGAACGGAACAGGAACCGTTACCGTAAAACCTACAGACGGTATTGCCGTTACAGAAGTCGATGAGGAGTCAACCATCACGTTTAATATCATCCCTGCTGCCGGCATTGCCTTCAAGCCAAGCTCTGTGAGCTTCGATGCCGTGAGAATCTCCACAGGCAGTGGTTTTATGGATGTGTACCTGAAGAACGAGAACAATGACTATCCTCTCTTGAAGAAGAATCTCCCTGACCTTGATAACCTGACGTCATACAACAATGACTCCTTCAAGGCAAAAGAGAGCATGACAGATATCTCCACCATCCCAGCCGCCGCAGAGGAATGGTCACTGAAATACTATATCTACACCCTTACAAAGGGAAAGACATGGGGCTTCAGTAATATCGTTGTCTCTGGTACGTTCACAGGTGTGGAATACGATGGTGTCTTCTACAAGATCTCTGCCACGGCAGAACCGACAGAGGGCGGTACCGTGACACACGCTCCGGCGGCAGGAAAGGCACAGCTGGGTAAGAAGGTTACCTTCCATGCCTCTCCGAACAAGGGTTACAGGTTCGTGGAATGGAGGGACTTTGAAGGCGAGGAGGCGGCCCGCACCACTGCCACATTCTCCGTAGAGTCTCTGAACAAAGACCTCAGCTATGAGGCTATCTTTGAGAAACTGCCTCTCATTACCTTTGTGAACAATCAGACCGAGACACTGGAGGGAAAGGTGCCCGATGCAGCATATACCCTTGATGACCATACGTTCACCATCCCAGAGAACACCACCCTCTACCGCGAGGGCTATGCACTCACGGCATGGACGGACGGCACAACCACCTATACCGTAGGGGGAACCTATACCTTCACGGAGGACGTAACCCTGAAACCTGTAGTGACAAAAAGCGACAAGGCTGTCACCGATACTGACAGCCCGCTCTTGGCGACATGGTACTTCGACAAGAAGGATGGGGCACCCATCATCTCATGGGAGGGAACAGACGTGGTGTTCAACTATACCAAGTCGGTCTCCGTCGGTGAGACAAAGGTTGATCTTAATATGGTGATGACAGGTGCCAAGGCAGACAATGACGATGCCCGTGTGAACTTCGTCACGGACGGAAACGGCAATGAGGCACGGGGCGGACAGCTGAACAACGGCATGACGCTTACCATCCCTGCCGTCTATGGCATGACGGTGAAGATGCAGGCATCACTGAAGAAAGACTTTGGCAACGATGGAAAGTCCACACCTAATGAGACATACTTCCAGAATGTGCCAAACAATGGAAAAGTAGCAACCTTGTCATTCACAGATGGAGGCACAACCACAGAGGCTACGGGCGAAAAAGACGTGAAAGACCGTGTGCTGACATTCACATATAAGGGCGACGCCACTACGCTGACGGTAAAAGTGGATAATGCCGGCTCGGTGGGTACGTATGGCTATTTCCAGTATCTGGAGGTTACCTACCCTGTTCTTCCAGACGTAAAGACCGAAAACCTCATCACCTCCACACCTCTCCTCACCGAATGGGAAAAGGCGGAGAATGCAGGCACAACAGAAAAGACAAAACCAAACGCTAACGGCAACACAGGAAACAGATACAAGCCGGGAGCACAGGTCACCATCACTGCCAATGCCGCCTACGGCTATTACATCACGGCATTCAAGGATGGTGAGACGACACTGGCCATGACAAAGGTCAACCCAAGCGCTGAGAGCGAACAGCCCACCACAGCCAAGGCGGTATATACTGTGCAGGCGACCACGGGAACCATCACGGTGGAATATGCCCGTCTGCCCATGGCGAAGGTGCGGCTGGAAACGGTGGACAAGAGTCTGGGTACTGTAGATTTCAACCCGGTTGATATCCACTCCAACTTCTACGAAAAAGGCGAGGGGTATGTGCAGAGCTGGTTCGTGGCAGAAAGTACCGTGACGGGAAGCTCTGACGCTGCCGATGACTACGTCTTAGAGAAATGGCTGAAGGCAGACAATAACACCCAAGTAGGAACAGGACCGACCCAATCCATTACAGTTCCTGCCGCAGAGGGAGCTGTGACCTACCATGCTTACTTCACACTTGGAAAGTCAGGAAATGTCGTCTTCGATGTGGCAAATGCGAAGTTGCTGGAAGACGGAGAACTAAAAGAGTTCTACGTAGATACTAAGAGCACCTGGCCAGAAAACCAGACGAACTGCCGCTCGTTCTACATACCAAGGTACCACGGACTGTTCAGATCTTACGATGCAGACAACAACGAGAAAGGATATACCCTAAAACGCTGGGTGAAAAAAGATGCTACAAGCAACGAGTACGAAATAGGCAAGAACTACTCTTTTGCCACAGAAAACGAAACCATCACGCTCATCCCTGTCTTCGAAAAGAATCTTGGCGGTATGCAGAACCGCATCAACAACCCTGTCATTACCTACGAGTTTGGCATTGGTCCTGGCATCCGAGCACAGAGGCTTAATCTTCAAAAGAACACAGACACCTATCTCTGCGCTCCAGTATTTGTGAATATTTGGGAGGATAGTGAAGCAAAGGATCATACTCGCGATGTTGCTCTCTGGATAAACACTGGCGAGAAGGGCTTTGTGCGCAATACCGACTTCCAGGAATGGGCAGCTATCGGTCCCGGCACAACGCTGACCATAGCCTCCTGTGCTGGTACGAAGATAGAGATTCTCAGCTATGCTCCTATCTCCTCCACAACCATTGACGGTGTTGTGCCTACTGAATATGAGAAGATTGGTGAGCATGAGTACGTCTATAGCTACACCACCCAGAACCCGGCGGCACGCATCCCCATCGTCATCGGGGATGACTATTCCTATTATAAATGGATAAAGGCGCACACGCTGGCAGCCAACCGTGTGCAGCTGCATGCCAAGGTGGCAAACAGCGAGCAGGGCACCATCACCAAGACAGAAGCAATATACGATATTGTGGAAGGAGACAAAAAGGTGTATATCGAGAAGATGGACGATGGTGGTTTCTCACTCATCCAAGGAACACGCACTAAGATCTCCTTAGAGCGAAAGTTCGGCTATACGCTTGACAAGATTGTCGATCCTGACAAGATTGTTGACGGAAAACCGCTTGCCGTCTTGGAGATGCTCGACAACGGAAACGTGAGAATGGTGAAGCCAGACGATGCCACCGTTACCGAGGAGGTTACTAAGAATGATGATGGCTCTTGGGGTACGAAGGAGAATGTGTTTATCCTTAGGCAGTCGGAGCCTACTACAGCAGAGGAGAAGGCTGCTGGAAAGCGTACGAAGTATGAGGTGGAGTTCGAGATTACGAAACACCGTAACCTGATTTTCTACTTCAAGGAGAAAAAGACATATTATATCACGTTCAATGCTGGTAAGCTGGCAACAGGTATAGCACCTTCCGCCCTCTGGGTGGAGGCAGGGGACGAATATACCATCCCTCAGAACCAGACGCTCTACTACTCTGGATATACGCTGAAACGGTGGAAAGACGAAGCAGGCAGTATATATAACATCGGTAGCGAGTATAAAGCTCCTGCTGCTGACCTCCGCTTATTCCCAGAGTTTGACCTGAACACGTTCTCACTCCTTGACAGCGACCTGCCAGAGGCTACCGCCACGTGGAACTTCGCCCGTAAGCTGGGTGCGCCCGACATCAACTTCGAGCGTTCTGCGGGAATCATTGTCACTCAGCTGCATAAAAGCGACACCGAGTTCATCGACCT
>CALZMK010000176.1 GCA_945788545.1 uncultured Prevotella sp. | reverse complement strand
ACTTTTACGTCTCAGCTGCTGACGAATTGCTGAAAGGAGAGGATGATAATCCGAGCATTGGCATCTTGCTCTGCAAAGACAAAGACTCCTCGGTGGTAGAGTGGTCAATACGTGGTGTCACTACGCCACTTGGAGTGGCAAGTTACCAGTTAAAAGAGGTTTATGAGCGAACGATGCTTGAAATTAAGCAGCAGGCAATGGACGGGAAGCCGGAAAAATAATAATTGATAGTGTTATGCAGATACTACTTTGGTCACTATTCCTCGTGATTATGTGGAACTGGCTTGTGGGGAAAAAGAAGTGAATAACCGCGGGCGAGACGACCGCACCCCTATTGAGCATGCGGCAGTGGGCGGTCTTACACGAGGTAAGACCCTACAATGGCGAGGGGCTTCCGCATGATAATTCTGCAAATAATCGGCGAAAAGTTTGGAGGAATGGAAAATAGTTTGTACCTTTATGACAATATATATATGAGTTTAAATGTAATGATAAATATGGTCAGGAATTGAGGAGACGGTCGATTGTGGCTTTGATTTCTGCTGATTCGAGGGCGGCGAGACCATCGTCGCAGATGTCAATGCGGTTGACGAGAAAGAGGATGTTGTCGTAGGTGAGGGGAATGCTTTCCTCGTGCATCATCAGCGAGAAGAGGACAACGAGGCGGTCGCTGTTGACAAATGCCTCAACCGTGGCGGGATGACACGTGAGATAATCATTGACAACGGGGGAGAAATCCGTGGACTTCAGTCGTATGCGCATCTTGTTGCGTAGCATGGCACGATAGTTGCCCTGAGCCATGTTGGTGCGTGACATTTGATGGAAGAGTGAGCGAAGTGCCCATTCCGAAGTCTCAAGAGTGGCAAGAATGCCATTTAGCGTTCTGCCATGCTGCTCATATCCTTCCCAGTCTTCCTTGCACTTGTATCTGAGGTCGTGTTCCACCTCGTGCCATCCTTCGGAGAAGACGGTGCGTATCTGTATCTCGTAGGTGTTGTCTATCATTGAGGCAACGCCTTGGGGTAATGCTGAGCGGAAATCCTCGACGTATTTCTCCGGCAATGGTTTTGTGATATTGAGACATTGCGGACGGAAGGTGTCGGTGTCAGGAGTGTCGATATGGCGCTTCACCACCGAATTGTCGTCGAAATACATGGCAAGCACATCCACGTCGTCGGGGAAATAAACCACTATACGCAGTCCGATGATGTCGTTTATCTTCGACTTCCCGCTTCTATAGTCATCACCCTTCAATCCGATTTTATGTTCGATGGAAGCTATGGTCTTTGCACGTCCGAAGAGGCGGTACATAATACCGCTTCTCTCTATTTTTGAACCTAATTCGAGGCGCAAGTTGTCAGCAATGTCTTGTAATGTCATAATCAATCCTTTTTTATTTCCGGTTATTATTCTTATATCAGAATTTTGGGACAAAGATATGAATAATTTTTTGTATTACCAAACAAAATAGCAAAAATATTTCTCTGTGCCTCTGTGTCTCTATGTTTAGATGTGACACTTCCATCTGTCACATCTGTCACCTGTCACACTTGGATTTATTAAAAAAATGATCCCTCCACTGCTGACTCTTGTTGAGAGAGAGCCATGACAGTGAAAGGAGTGTATAATGGAAAGTGTTGGTTAAATAATGCACTGCAAAGATAAGTATAATTATTTAATTGAGCGCACTTTTTTAAGTCACAGTTGTGATAATTTAACCAACATGTTGTTGCAATAAAAATAGACACACTGATAATCAGTGGTTTATGAGGGTCGTGTTACATCTTTGTTTTCTTGAATTCAGATGGTGTGATACCGAATTCCTCTACAAAGCGACGATGGAAGTTGGCCCTTTCCATTCCACATTCGTTGGCTATTGCCTCTATCGAATACTGCGGATAACGCTTCATCAGTTCTATGGCATGATTGAGTCGGAGGCGGTTGATGTATGTGGGGAATGAGCTGTTGGCATAGGTCTTGATGACAGATGAGCACTGTGTCTTGTTGATGTTGAGCATCTGGCAAAGGGAGTCTCGGGAGAAGTCGGGTTGCAGGAATAGTTGTTGCTCGCGTATGGTGTTATCGATGTGCTCAAAGAGTGCCTGCTCCTCGGCGTTGTCCTTGTTCTCAACCTTTTCTCTGTTTGCCATTTGCATCAGATGGAGTTTCTCCTCGATAAATCTCACCATGGCCTTGTTCTTTTTCTGGATGATGCGATTGTATCTCATGATGCGAACAATGGCTGCAATTGAGATTACAATGATGATGGCAGCCATGATGAGGAAGAGGTGGTTGCGCTTTAGTTCCGATTCCTTCTCGATGAGCTGTATGTCCTTGTCGCGGGTCTCGTATATCTCAGCCAGTTCGAGAGCTGTTTGCTTTTGATTGCGCATGTTGAGGCTGTCCTTGAGGTTGAGTATTCGCTGAAGGTAGAAGTTGGCGCGCTCGTGATAGCCAAGTCCTTGACAGGCTGCCAGACCGTTTTGCAGCACCTCGTCGATGAAGAGGGTGTTCACGGTGTCCTTCTGCTTATATGCTGCATCTGCTTTAACAGTCCTTGCCAATGCCTCCTTGTATCTGCCGCAAACTACCTCGTAGAGGGCGGGCACATTTTGTCCCAGGTCACTCTTCACGTATTTCGTAGCCAACATCTTGCGGTAGCCCTCTTCGGCCTTTGATTTGTTGCCGGTTTTATAAAATACGCAACAAGCTACCGAGAGATAGTCTGCCGTGAGTTTGTCAATCAGACCCTCAGGCTGGTCGGACAACGATGCCATTTGTTTAATTGCTTCCTCACAAGGTGTAGTTTTGGCAAGAGCCTCACTTTGCCGTCCGTCGTTGTCAAGATACTGCATCTCCTTCATCATCACGAAGATAAGGTCGGAGTAGTATGACCAGTGCGGGGTCTTTTCAATAATCTTCTTGTATAGATCTATTGAGCGGTTAATATATTGGTAGCTATCCTCGCGGTCGCCGAGTTCGTATTTTGAAAAGCCGATATATTGGTAGAAATAGGCGAGTGTCTCCTGGTCGCCAATGGCGTAGGCAAGTTCAGAGCCCTCGGAGGCCATGGTGCATGCTTGCGAGAAATTGCTCATGGCATAGTGGATGGTGGATAGCATGCGCGTAATGGTGATTTTGGGCAGAGTGTCGTTTTTGATGCTTGGGTCGTTGTATGCCTTCATGCCATACTCCAGGGATTTGTTGAGGTCATAATAGGCATTTGCATATATCATTGCCTTGAGAATGTTGATTTTCACAGTTCTCATCTTGTGAGTCTTCTCGGCCTTGTCGAGCAAGTCGAGGGCCACGTCGGGTTTGGTGCGGCATATCTTGTTGATATGATCCGCCAACTTGTTTTCTTCTATCTTCCTGACCTCTGCATTGTCAGCATTGCTGTTGTCACCTGTGTTTGTGCACGACATAGCAAGGAATATGGCGATTATTGCAGCCATATACCTTGTTATATGTTTGATTGTTTTTTTCATCATTACTATGTTCATTCTTCTAATTATATATGACGCATGAGGAAGATGCTGTGGTCGATGCAAGCGGGCAGTTCCTCCTTGTAGTGTGTCACCATGATGAGGGTTTTGTTGCGTCGGCGGCAGAAGGCCTCGATGACATCCTTCACGAGACGGCGGTTGCGGTTGTCAAGACCATGGAGCGGTTCGTCGAGGATAAGGAGTTGGGGATCCTTGACGAATGCCCTTGCCACGAGCACCAGTCGCTGCTCACCGCTTGAGAGTTTGAGAAACGAGGTGTTCTCCTTGCCCTCAAGACCGAAGATCTTCATCCACAAGCGGCAGATGTCATATTCACTCTCATCGGGTTTGGCATACAGACCCACGGTGTCCTTGAGTCCGCTTGCCACAATCCTTATGGCGGGAATGTCGCGATGATAGGAACGGTGCATCTCGGGCGACACATATCCTATGTGCTTCTTGATGTCCCAGATGCTCTCGCCAGAGCCACGAGGATTGCCGAAGAGCGCTATGTCGCAGGCATAGCTTTGGGGATTGTCGGCACATACGAGTGAGAGCAATGTACTCTTGCCGGCACCGTTTTGTCCGCTAAGAGCCCATCGCTCACCGTTGCGCACGGTCCAGTCGAGTTCCTTGAGGATGGTGCGCTCTCCATATACGATGCTCACCTTATTCATTCCCACAGCCTCCTCGCTGTTGTAGTCATTGTCTTTGTAGGGTAGGTTGACGATGGCTTGTTCCATCTCGTCGTCGAGCACTCTTGCGGGATTGGGTTCGCGCGAGGAGATATATTCCTCCCTTGTCATCTTTGTTCCCACGCGCATGTCCCTTACCTCCACCACATGAGTGATGAAGTCGGGGATGTCGTCGGTCTTCGACAATACGAGAATAACTTGCAGTTGTCGCTCGCGGGCGAGTGCCGTGAGCAGCTCCTTGAGTTGGTCGCGCGTCTCGGCGTCGAGACCGATGAAGGGGTTGTCCATGATGAGCACTCGTGGGTCGGTGAGCAAGGCCTTGGTGAGCTGGTATTTGCGCAGTTCGCCGCTCGACATCAGGATGAGAAACTTGTCCATGAGGTGCTCGATATGGAATAGGCGGTAGAGATGGCTCTGCAATTGGCGTCGCTCGGGAGTGTCTTCGCCTGCCATGTGATAAGCCTTCTCCAGTTCGCTGCCCACGCGAGGTGTTTCCTCGTCAATCTCCTGCTGGTTCCATCGCTGTTGCAGGAAGTATGTACCGTCGCTGTCTCCGTAGGAGTCGCGGAAGGTGATATACTTGATATTGTCGGCAGCAAGC
>CALZMK010000175.1 GCA_945788545.1 uncultured Prevotella sp. | reverse complement strand
CGGGCAGATTCTTTCTCTCTGTGTCCCACTTGTCGATAAAGGCATATATCTCGTCAAGTGTCTTCACCTTCACCATTCCCTCACTGATTTTGAATCCCCATTTTCGGGCATACTCAAGATTGTCGTAATGACTGTCGGATGGCAGTTCTGTCCCTAATATATAATATAGGTACGCGTCAAGGCGTCGCGATGCCACAAGAGCCGACGACTGACTCTTGAGTGTTCCGCTGGCAGCATTTCGCGGATTGGCAAAGAGAGGTTCCTCCGCCTTCTCGCGCTCTGCATTGAGATTCTCAAACACCTTCCACGGCATGAGTATCTCACCACGTATCTCAAAGTCTGCGGGGTAGTCGTCACCAGTCAATACGAGCGGAATGCAACGAATGGTGCGCACATTGGCAGTCACGTCGTCGCCATGCACACCGTCGCCACGAGTCACTCCCCTCACCAGTCTTCCGTTCTCATAAGTCAGACTTATCGACAGACCGTCATACTTCATCTCGCAGCACACCTCAAAGTCGGCTCCATGGAGTCCACGACTTACACTCTCATACCAATCAGCCACCTCCTGACGGTTGTAGGTATTAGCCAATGAGAGCATGGGATAGCGATGTGCCACCTGTTGGAACTCACTGTTTAAGTCGCTACCCACTCGTTGTGTGGGCGAGTTGTCGTCGTGCATCTCTGGATGACGAGCCTCCAGGTCTTGCAATTCGCGCATAAGTGCGTCAAACTCCTGGTCGCTTATCACCGGGTCATTCTCTACATAATATTTATAGTTGTGGGCATGCAGTTCGTCCCTCAACTGGATGATTTTTTCTTCTTCGTTCATATCTTCGTTTGTTTAATTATTCAGGTATTGTCAATGTATATTTCTTCTTCTTTTTCTTTGCGGGATGAGGCACCGACGGCGACACCACGTCATGCACAGGCATTACATGTGATGACGATGACGACGGAGCTATCGACGACACCGACGGAGGCAAAGGTTCGGCCGAACGCTTCACTCCGCTGTATTCTTGCCATCTCTTGCGTATGCGATACACGTAATCCACAGTCTCACTGCCCCTCATATATCCGTATTTCACTATAGGGTCGCGATAGTAGCGCGGTTCCATCAACCTGAGCACATACCTCGACACCTCCGCCCACGACTTACTGTTTCTGCCGTCGCGTGCGGCAAGAGCCATAGCGTCGCGAATGTGGTTGTAGCCTCCGTTATAGCAAGCCAAGGCAAAGTTCTGTTTCTCATATCTCGATGGCACGTCGGCAAACTTCGCCTCCAACATTGCGAGATACTTTGCAGCTGCGGCAATGTTGCTCTCCGGGTCGTATATCTTCTCGCGCGGCAATCCTATCTGGTCGGCAGTGGCAGGCATGATCTGCATCAATCCCAATGCCCCAGCCCACGAGCGTGCCTTGGGGTCGAATGTCGATTCCTGATAGCATTGCGCAGCCATCAGTTTCCAGTCCCATCTTATCGGGCGCGCGTATGTCATAAAGAGGTGGTCATAGTGTGATATCTGTCCTGTCGCCCTGTTGAGCATAGGGGCATATACATGTCTCACCACACTCCTCGCACTGAGCATGAAGTCCTCCTCCTTCTTCACCTCCGCCGTGAGCTTCGGATTATACCATCCCTTCAGTTCGGCAATAAGCTGCTCGTTTTCCTTCATCACCAGCCAATGTCCCGTTGAGTCGCTTCCTGCCCCACAGGACTCAATCATATCTATCGTGTCCTTCGACATCCTGATGTCCTTTATGTGCAACTGGCATGCCACGATGTCGCCGTCGCCTTTGGCAAGTCGTCTCACCATCTCAATGGTGTCGCGACATTCCTCCACGCGCAGTCGCACACCGATTTTGTCGGCAAAGCGCTGACATAGCATATACTGCAATCCCATCTGTCGCCCACGGAAGTCGTAATACGTCTGCGGTCCGTTGACGGTGAGCATGATGAGTTCGCCGTTAGCTTGTATCTGTCCGAGGTCAAATCCCCCGGCATCTGTCGAGTCGGCAGCATCGTCCCATAGCGGTGCCGACTGTTTGCGCTGCGACTGACATCCGCCCGAAAACATCAGGACGGAGCCCCAAAACAGGGCAAAAACGAGTGAAAATAGTGTCTTATGTCTCAATTTTATTACATTTTGTGTGCAAAAGTACACATTTTCTTGCAGATTACCATATTTTTCATTAATTTTGCATCGGAATTTTGAGAAATAAATAAAAAAACAAGAAATGTTAAGAATTGCAGTACAGTCAAAAGGTCGTCTTTTCGACGACACAATGAACCTTCTCGCCGAGGCTGACATCAAGGTCAGCTCCAGCAAGCGCACCCTCTTGGTGCAGTCATCCAACTTTCCATTGGAGGTACTCTACCTCCGCGACGACGACATTCCCCAGAGCGTTGCAAGCGGCGTTGCCGACCTTGGCGTTGTGGGCGAGAACGAGTTTGTAGAGCGTGGCGAGGATGCCGACATCATCTCGCGCCTCGGTTTCAGCAAGTGCCGACTCTCGTTGGCTATTCCCAAGGACATTGACTATCCCGGTCTTGAGTGGTTTAACGGCAAGAAAATTGCCACTTCATATCCTGGCATACTGCGACATTTCATGGAGAAGCAAGGTATTAAAACAGAGATACACGTGATTACGGGTAGTGTGGAGATTTCCCCGGGCATTGGTCTTGCCGACGGTATCTTTGATATTGTCAGCAGCGGCTCCACTCTCGTCAGCAACAACCTCCGCGAGGTGGAGGTTGTGATGCAGAGCGAGGCTCTCCTCATTGGCAATAAGGATATGGACGACGAGAAGAAGGCCACTCTTCAGGAGATGCTCTTCCGCTTCGAGGCAGTGCGCAGTGCCGAGGACAAGAAGTATGTGCGCATGAATGCACCGAAGGCACGCCTACAGGAGATTATCGACGTTCTCCCCGGATTGAAGAGCCCCACCATCATCCCTCTTGCAGACGACGACTGGTGCTCTGTCCACACAGTGCTCGACCAGAAGCGTTTCTGGGAAATTATCGGCAAACTAAAGGAAATGGGAGCACAGGGCATCCTTGTCACCCCCATCGAAAAGATGATTCTGTAAATGAAGACAATATTATATCCCAAGAGAGACGAATGGGCGGAGATTGTTGAGCGTCCGCACCTTGATGTCTCACAGCTCACCGCCACTGTACACAGTGTCCTCGACGATGTCAAGTCACGAGGCGACGAGGCGGTGATGGAATACGAACTGAAATTCGACCGTGCCCACCTCTCCTCATTGGCAGTCAGTGAGGCAGAGATGGACGAGGCCGAGCGCCTTGTTGACGACGACTTGAAAGCCTCCATACAGTTGGCCCACGACAATATCCGCACCTTCCATGAGTCGGAGCGATTCGTAGGTCACAAGGTGAGCACCCGTCCCGGAGTCACCTGTTGGCAGAAGAGTGTTGCCATCGACAAGGTGGGACTTTATATCCCTGGCGGCACAGCACCGTTGTTCAGCACCGTGCTCATGCTCGCCACTCCTGCCAAGATAGCCGGTTGCCGCGAGATTGTGCTCTGTACTCCTCCCAACAGCGAGGGTAAGGTGAATCCTGCCGTTCTCGTTGCTGCCCGCATTGCGGGAGTGAGCCATATCTTCAAGGCAGGCGGAGTGCAAGCCATCGGAGCCATGGCCTACGGCACTGAATCTGTACCCAAGGTGTATAAGATATTCGGACCTGGCAACCAATACGTGATGGCAGCCAAGCAGGAGGTGAGTCTCCACGATGTTGCAATAGATATGCCCGCCGGACCGTCGGAGGTGTGCGTCATTGCCGATGCCAATGCCAATGCATCGTTCATCGCTGCCGACCTCTTGTCGCAAGCCGAGCATGGTATTGATTCTCAGGCAATCCTCATAACCACCTCAGAGTCAATGCTTCAGCAGGTGAGCGACGAAGTGAAGCGTCAACTCGACTTATTGCCACGCAAGGAGATTGCCCTAAAGGCATTAGACAACAGCAAACTTGTGGTTGTGGCAAATGAGGACGAGGCCATCGACCTCGCCAACACCTATGCTCCCGAGCACCTCATCATCCAAACCGAAGATTATGAGTCATTGGCAGAGAAGGTTATCAATGCAGGCAGTGTGTTCCTCGGCAAGTATGCATGTGAGAGTGCAGGTGATTATGCCAGCGGCACCAACCACACCCTCCCCACCCACGGATACGCTGTGGCATACAATGGAGTGAACCTCGACAGCTATTGCCGAAAGATAACATTCCAGCACATCACCGAGGAGGGCATCCGCCAAATCGGTCATGCCGTCGAAACCATGGCAGCCGCCGAGGGGCTCGATGCCCATAAGAATGCGATGAGCGTTAGAATTAAAGTCGCTACGCGAAATTAAAGAATTAAAGTCGCTACGCGAAATTAAAGAATTAAAATATTAAAGAATTAAAGTTCTTCATGAAGACATTACAAGAACTGACACGCAAGAATATTTGGGATTTGGCACCCTACAGCTGCGCCCGCAACGAGTTCAGCGGCAGGAATGCCAGCGTGTATCTCGATGCCAACGAGAACCCGTTCAACAATCCCTATAACCGCTACCCCGACCCACTGCAGCTTGAGCTCAAGGACAAGCTATCCAAAGTAAAGGGCGTTCCGGTAGAT
Source organism: uncultured Prevotella sp. (assembly GCA_945788545.1). The sequence continues at coordinate 144 of CALZMK010000175.1, read as the reverse complement.
AATATATTCCTCGGCAACGGCAGCGACGAGGCCATCGACCTCATGTATCGTTGCTTCACCGAACCCAAGATAGATAATGTGGTGGCTATAGAACCCACCTACGGAATGTATCGCGTATGTGCAGATATTAATAATGTGGAATAT
>CALZMK010000174.1 GCA_945788545.1 uncultured Prevotella sp. | reverse complement strand
ACAATCCACCTCCCCTATATCTCGTGGGAACACCCTTTTCGTCTTTCATCGCTATGTATGCAGTAGGATCTGGCAACTTGCGTACATGGAAGGTAAACTGTCCCATCTGCTGAGCCCTACCAGTATTTGTGGATGACACTGTGATTATCACATCACGACCGACTGCCGAAGGGCGGGCAATATAACGCCCCATTCCTACGGGCTGTAAGGTTCCACCCGACATAGTGGCACTCACCTTATTGAGAGGCACACCTGGCACACTGATACTGATTGGGTTACTATATCCGGCATAGAGAACATTCATAAGATCGGCTGACACTGTGGCGCTTGGATCCACAACAGTATATTTCTGCGAGAAATCACGACGCACACGATCACCATTGCCATTGACAGTCTCTATGAATCCGGCAAGAGTGAAATCACCTGTCTTTCCACATACCGTCTCGTATATCCCGTCGCGCAAGTCCATCTTGCGATTGCCTATATAAATCTCAGGTACTTGTGTTGTATCCACAGCAGCCATCACTATACGGGCCGAGAACTTGTCACCACGTACAATGGTCTGGGAATTGGGGATAACGAAAGCATTCAGCGAATTGACACGTATATCCTTAAGGTCGATGTTTGACACAAGCTTATGCAACACCTCTCCCTCTGCATAGCGCACATCGCTTTGCAATTTGGTCAATAGGGTGACAGCACCGGCCACCGGCATATCCTCAAACATATATTCCTGCCAATTCTTTCCCATTGTGACGGCATTGGCTGGTATGGTTGTTGTAAGATTACTGCTGATGATTTTCTTCTGTGCCGGATCATCTATCATTGCAAGAATACGGCTTCGGAATGAATTGATGGCATTGAATAGTTCGCCACCCCTTCCACGTCCAGGGGCAAGCATTACCTGATTGGCAGCCTCAAGGTTATCCTTTGCTATGATATTCTTCACATCACAATCATCACCATCAGCCTCCTTCACAATTGCCAACTTCAGTTCATCAGCAAGATTGAACAATGAGTCGCTCATCTTCCTCACCGCCTGAGCCTTGTCAAACCAAGCCTTAACCTTGGCTGGATTTGCCTTCAACTGAGCCTCAAAGTCATCATATATCACCTGATTCTCCTTTGCCGCATTGGCAGCAGTGCGCCCGATACTTTCCTCAACTATCGAAAAGCCATTAAGCACCTCTGTTGACACATTAAGTGCCAACATAGCCATCAAGACGACATACATCAAGTTGATCATCTTTTGGCGGGGAGAAACCGGTCTTTTCTTTATTGCCATTCTATATACCTTTAATTAATCGTCAGCTCTTTACCATGTTTGCTGTCATGGCCTCTATCATTCGGGCATAGATTCTGTTAAGCTCACCAATCTGTTCGGCCATACGTTGTGATTGCTCGTTGATACGGTCGATGGTTCCAATCTGCGAACTTGCGCTCTTCAACTGCATCTCATATATCTTGCAAATACCGGTAAGAGTGCGGTTGAGGTTCTCCATCTCCTCGGAATCACGGGTGAGACGCATACTCTGCTCCGACACTTTGCCCAACATCTCTGTGAGACGATTAAGCTCGGCCACATAATTACTTGCAGCTTCTTCCATTTCTGGAGAAAGTTCTTGCTGATGCTGTATCCATGAGGCATCGGCCGATTGTGCAACAGCCACCTGTGGAGCATCGGCAGAAGAGGCTACTGCCACCTGTGATGGTGCAGTACCATCCGAACCACCCACAAAACCGCCACCTCCGATAATGACAGTGCCGCCACCCTGAACCTGGAGCGAGCCAGAGCCTGATACAGATGGAGTATCTTCGGGTTCTTCTTCATTATGAATTGCCAAATCCATTCCATCGGCAGTTTTGTCGAACGGACGGTCGAAGGCTGAGAGGAAGAACACAATAACCTCAGTTCCCATTCCCAGATAAAGCATGAAGTTAGCTCCTGGAAGGTGGGTCAACTTAAACAATGTACCAAGGATAACCACCGAGGCTCCCCAACTATATGCATAGTTAAGGAATGTCTGTCCAGGGACACTATCCATCCACTTCTGCAGACGATAAACCATATTAAACTTGCTGTATTCTGTCATCTCTTCTTGGATTTAGTTGATTTCTGACTCGTCGTGTTCGCAAGGCTTCTTACACATCGGAATCCTATATACGAACGTGGCTGGTTCTGATATTCAGATGAACGCCATGCCGACTTGATATATGTCTCAGGGTCTTTCCACGATCCACCTCTCACACTCTTGCGTTTCAGCCGATAAGGATCTTCCTTGGCGGCATTATATTTGAGTTGCGGGTTGATGTCGTTCATTGCCTCCACTCCAGCTTCGGTATATACCGTACTTGTCCATTCAGCCACATTTCCGGCCATATCAAACAGGCCATTGCTGTTGGCGGAATATATACCCACCTTACTTGTAATCAAGTTGCCGTCCTTGGTATAATTACCATTTGCCGGCTTAAAGTTGGCAAAGAAACATCCATTGCCACTCGAAACATCAGCATTTTCCCACGGGAATTCATTCTGGTCCTTGCCCCTTGCTGCATACTCCCACTCTGCCTCTGTCGGCAGACGGTAGCGTTGCACAAAGCGGGCGGCAGGACCAAGTCCCTTGAGCAAATATTCCGTGCGCCATGCACAGAAAGCATTAGCCTGTTCCCATGTAACTCCCACCACAGGATAGTCGTTATATGCAGGATTACTGAAATAATTACGCATGTAAATCTCGTTATCCGCATTCGGGAAATCGTTCACCCAACAAGTTGTGTCGGGATAAATATTCACGATATAGGTATTGAGGAAATCCCAGGGACCACTGAGCGGACGATTGATGGTTTCCCTTACTATTCGTCCCTCGTCATCGATATATGCAGTGTCCTTTGATATCCACACTTCCTTGGCAGGATCAACCTTGACATCGGTGTCAAGCACACGTTCTTCAGGATTAATCCTATATTTTCTCATGGCAGCCGTGGCATAGTCATAAACTTCGTATTTATAGTTGAACTGACGCCAATCGAGCATTTTCTCACCAGTAACAGGATTGAATGTATAGATACTCTCCATGGCACGCTGTTCATCCTCATTCGGTTTGCGTGGAAGAGCCTTCTTCCAATTGAGATGAGGAGTGACAGGATCACCGTTTTTGTCTTCTTCAATCTTGTAGGTCTCGTCACCACCATAGGCAGGATCGGCCAGACGTTCACGAATGATTGAGTCGCGCACGTAGTTGATAAACTGGCGATATTGAGAGTTGGTAATCTCCGTCTCATCCATCCAGAATCCTTCTACCGATATATCCTTCACCGGAGTCTGCTTTCCCCACAAACTGTCCTGCTTTTCCATTCCCATTCGCAGATGCCCACGTTTTACAAGCGTCATTCCGTATGGAGTGGGCTCAGTAAAGGCACGCCCACCGGCACCGGTCACCTCTCCTCCCGACGAAGAAGTAACCTTGCCACCAAAACAAGCCACCATCAGCAGTGTTACTGACAAAAAGCTTATTCCCTTAACAATATTTGCGATTCTCATATATTTCGTTTATCTATAAATATCTTACACTCGAATGTCTGTTACGACCTTTTTTACCCAAATCAATATCAGTCTGATACCCAAGAAATACTTCATGGCTACCATTTCCGATACTTATGGCAGAGGTATAAACCTCATAACTATAGCCTATGCATATTCCGTGGAACATACCTCCCACCATTACGGTAACCGAATTAGTTGGACTATACGACAAGCCTCCGTACATCATCTTTTTGTCATTAACATACTTAAGACGGCCTGTTATATCCACCCTATATGCTGTTCCGTCGGTTTTTGCGAGTAGAGACGGCTCTATGATATAAAACGGATTTTTTAATTTAATATTGTGTCCAAAAGTAAAATAATACGTTTTATCGATGGAAAAAGTTTGTCTTTCTCCCAAATCAACCGTCGGATTTGTGGCATGAAGCATAGATAGACCAGCATACCATGGTCCCCGGACATAATACAGACCAACACCTATGTCCATCCCGGAACCAGTAACCTGACTTGTAGGAATAGCCGGATCATCAGAGTTTTCGATGTCAACCTTTGATCCGTCAAATTGCTCGCTAAGCATACCCAACTGCACTCCTACCCCAAGCATACCACCAAATAATTTTGTGCGATATGCATATTGAAGAGAAAACCGCTTATGTGAAAACAATCCTATCTCGTCATTCAACAACTGCAGACCAACACCATGATACGACTTCATAAAATACAAAGGCATATCGGCAGCTGCATACATTGTCTTGGGATTATTCTCAAACCCTGCAAAGGTGATGTTGTATGCCAAGGCGGCATTTATCTTTGACTGCTTGCCAACAGCAGCTGGATTGAACGATGGTTCCATCGCCCAATAATGAGCAAACGAAGGATCATACTGAGCCTTGGCTTGCAATAATTCCAATATGAACAACAACAGAAAAGCCGTTCTTCCAATAAAGAGCGGCCTTCTGTAATGTGTCATTCTAATATTCGTCCTCATTAAACAGGAAATCTTCCTTTGTAGGATAATCAGGCCAAATATCCTCAATGCTTTCATATACATCTCCTTCATCCTCGATTTCCTGAAGATTCTCAAGAACTTCGAGTGGTGCACCCGAGCGTATTGCATAGTCAATGAGCTCATCTTTAGTTGCGGGCCATGGTGCATCTTCTAGTTTAGAAGCCAATTCTAGTGTCCAATACATAGTGTCTATTTTTTTAAGTTTCCGAATTTTGGCGCAAAAGTAATAATTTTATTC
>CALZMK010000173.1 GCA_945788545.1 uncultured Prevotella sp. | reverse complement strand
ACGGTGTCGTTGACGAAACTAATGACAGGGCTCCCTACGGCCATACCGGCAACCCGAAGCATACTTATAACGCAACCATCGGATGGGAGTATAAGGGATGGAGTATGTTTGCCCAGCTCTATGGTGTGTCGGGCGTAACCCGCGATGTCGGTCTGGCTTCATTCAACAACAAGCTCCTCACCGTATATGACAATGGTGACTGGTGGAATCCTGCAACAGGAACAGGTGAAGTCGTTGTTCCACGTTTCACTACACAGGTAGCTTATAACGACGGTACACAGTATCTCTACGACGGTTCATACTTCCGTCTGAAGAATGTGGAAATTGCCTATACATGGACAAAGGGTTGGATTAAGAAACTTGGTTTCTCAAGCCTTAAGGTCTATGTCAACGGTAACAACCTCTTCTTGATTACAAAGATGCCTGACGACCGTGAGAGCAACTACGGCTTTAGTGGCGGTGGCGGTGCTTATCCTACTGTTAGACGTTATAATTTCGGATTCAAGCTTTACATTTAATTGCATAGATATAATATGAAATACTATAATAATATGAAATCCCTCTTGTGTGGCTCGCTGCTCCTTTTGGCAGGCAGCGTATCCCTCACTTCCTGCACCGACTGGCTCGACAAAGACCCGGAGTCAATCGTTGCTGACGATGAGGCATTCAAGAACTACCGCAACTTCCAGGGATATATCGAGGAAATCTATAGCCTGATTCCCGACAAGGAAAAGGTAAACTATTGTACTGCCTGGAACTTTGGCGATGATGCTGTTCACAACACTGAAGGCTATGCACACATGGACCATCAGGTGGATTTGGGTAACTACCGTAACTGGTACACCAATAACCAGTGCTGGCTTAATGGAGCCAATAGCTCATTGTGGAGAAACTCTTGGTACAGCATCCGTAAGTGTAACATGGGTATCGAGAATATCAAGTCGCTCGTAGGTACAGACGAGGAGCGCGACCTTCTTCTTGGTCAGCTCTATTTCTTCCGTGCTTGGTGGCATTTCGAGTTGATGTGCTATTTTGGCGGTCTTCCTTATATTGATCAGGCTTTCGAGGCTTCAAACATTCCCGAACTTCCCCGCCTCTCTTTCCAGGAGTGTGCCGACCGTTGTGCCGAAGACTTTGAAAAGGCATACGACCTTCTTCCTCTTGACTGGGACGAGACACTCGCCGGTATGCAGACATCTGGAAAGAACGACCTTCGCATCAATAAGTTCATGGCTCTCTGCTATCTTGGCAAGTGCTACCTTTGGGCAGGCTCTCCTCTGATGAAGGAGTTCGAGAAGACCAAGGATGGTGGTGTGGCAGAGCTTTTGGGCGCAAGTTCCAACGGCAAGACCTACGACTACGACCAGAAGTATTGCAAGTTGGCAGTTGAGGCTCTCGGTAAGGCTCTTGAGATGGTGAAGAAAGGAACAGTGAGATATAAGCTCGCTGAATACAAGTATTCGAATATCTACGACCACGAGCGTGACGAGAATGCTGAAACCAACTATTCTGACATTTTCTATACACATAAGCAGAGTTGGATGATGCCTGGTACATGCGAGGCCATCTTCCGTGGAGCTTATCCTGGTGCAAACAGTTTCAACTGGAACTGTGCCAAGACCTTCGGTCCTAAGGCTGCAGGTCTTGTTGAGCATGACAACATCATCCACCATCCGACAGCTAATGTTATCGACCAGTACGGTATGGCTAACGGACAGCCTATCTATCTCGTAAGAAATGGTGAATATGTTCTCAATCCCGAGTCAGGTTGGGATCCCGAGCATCCTTATAAGGACCGCGACCCACGATTCTATCACGACATCGTGTTCGACGGTTTCCACTATGTAATCAATACTGAGCCATTGAACGCCGACCAGAAGAAGTTGGAGTATTGCCAGCTTTATACTGATGGTGCTATGCGTTCTGTTGATAATGGTAGTAGTACTGGATATTTCATCCAGAAGTTAGTGCCCCACCAGTGTAATGTTGGTGACAAGTGGTATGAGTGGGATCACGCCCTGCAGGGTTATCTTCCCTATATGCGCCTTGCCGACATCTATCTGATGTATGCCGAGGCAGTGGCTGCCATTGCACCGAATGTTTCTGCACTGAAGACCAGGACAGATTATTGCTCACTCTCAGCCGTGGATGCCATCAATGCACTCCGTGACCGTGTGAACTCTGGCGATTGGCCTATGGAGCATGTTCAGGCTAACCTGATGGACACTAAGGAGCACTTCATGGATGAGGTGCGTCGCGAGCGTGCCGTGGAGCTTTCGTTCGAGGGCTTCCGTTGGTGCGACCTCCAGCGTTGGCTTCTCCTTACCGAGCCTCCTTATACAGTGAAATACTCTCACGAGTTTGAACGTCTGGAGAAGGACGAATGGTTTAAGGATCACGATCCGAAGGATGCGAAAATCGGTAACTTCCACAAGAAGGAACTGATTACCCGTAGCTTTGAATCAAAGCATTACTGGTTCCCGCTTCCCGACAAGGATACGTACCTGTATGAGGGATTCCCACAGAATCCTGGATGGTGATGACAATGCCAATTATAATAGATAATAGAATAATCTTATGAAAAGAATAAATAAAAACATATTCCTCCTTGCCATGATGGCAGCTTCACCATTGGCGGTCAATGCCCAGACCACCGATGGCGCCGACTCTGTCCAGGCAAAAAAGAAAGTCCATGTCGCATTCCGTGACAAGGATGCCGACCAGCTTCTTGGAGGCGTAGCATACGTTGACATGGAAGAGTTGCAGAAGAAGGACTACACCACAAGCAGTCTTGAAGACCTGTATGCGCTTGTGGGCGGTTGGAACGGCAGCAACCTTTGGGGCATGGATACCGACCGTCTTGACAATAACGACAATTCCGGCACACCGCTCGTTATCATCGACGGTGTGAAGCGTCCGTCAAACAATGTGCTTCCTTCCGAAATTGAGCAGGTGACATTCCTTAAGGGTGCACAGGCTGTTGTGCTCTACGGCTCCAAGGCTGCCAAGGGCGCAATACTCATCACCACAAAGCGCGGTAAGGTTGACGGTCTGCAGGTGGAGGTGAATGCCAACACCGGTTTCCATGTTGCAAAAGAGTTTCCCGAGTACCTCGGTTCGGCTGAGTACATGACATTGTACAATGAGGCACGCGCCAACGACGGACTAACCCCGAGATATTCTCAGCAGGATATCTATAATCACGCATCGGGATTGAATCCCTACCGTTATCCTAACGTCAACTACTATTCCGACGAGTATATCCGCAAGGCATACAACCGTTCGGAGGTTACTGCCGAGATACAGGGTGGTGGTACGCGAGCACACTTCTATACCAACATCAACTACTACCGCAGTGAGGACCTTCTGAACTTTGGTAATGCCAAGGACAACTACACTGACCGTTTTAGTGTGCGTGGTAATGTCGATCTTACTCTTAACAAGCTAATCAAGTGCTTTGCCAACGCAAGTGCCACGTTCTACAATAACCACAAGAACAAGGGTAACTTCTGGGGCGAGGCTGCATCAATGCGTCCAAACTACCCCGAGAATGCAGCACCGCTGATCCCGATAGATATGATCGATCCATACGCATCTAATGCACTCTCTATTCTTGGCAAGTCGCTCAACCTGCTCGACGGAAAGTATTTCCCTGGTGGTACTAAGGCTAATCAGACAAACGCCATTGCCGACTGCTATTTTGGCGGTAAGACTACTGGTGTGAGCCGTCAGTTCCAGTTTGATGCCGGTCTTATCTACGACTTGAACAAGTTTATCAAGGGATTGTCGTTCAAAACTCAGTTTGCCATTGACTATGCCGCAAGCTACGATCTTTCTTACGACAACAAGTATGCAGTGTTTATTCCTACATGGAGTAACTATAATACTAATGACGTCATCGTAGGTCTTACCCAGCAGAATGACGAGATTGTGAGCGGTCACATGGTTATGTCAAACTCGAAATATCGCCAGACCATCAGCTGGAACGGTCATTTCGACTATGACCATACCTTTGGCGGCAAGCACCACGTAACTGGTATGGCGCTCGGCAACATGTACACCACTACATCCAGTGGTACATATCATCGCTATACCAACTTCAACTTGGGACTTCTCGGAGGTTACGACTATATGGGTCGCTACTTTGCCGAGGTAGCCTTGGCAGGTGTTCACTCATCACGCTTGGCAGAAGGCAATCGCAATGCCATTTCTCCTTCTTTCACCTTGGGTTGGAATATCGCCAAGGAGAGCTTCATGAAGGACAGCTTCGTTGACGACCTGATGCTCAGCGCTTCATACAGCGACCTGAATGAGGATATCGACGTGTATATGGGCGACCAATTATATTATCTCTATGAGGCCCAGTGGAAGACCGGCGGTGGCAGCTTCTCATGGAATGAGGGTAATCATTCTGACATCACCTATTCTTCAATAGGTAGCAACCCCGCTCTCGACTTCATACATCGCAAGGAGTACTCGGTTAGTCTGCGCGGCTCATTCTTCAACAAACTGATTTCAGCCGACCTTACGTTCTTCAACTCTGACCTCTCGGGCTTCATCATCCAGAACCCGACGATGTTCCCATCACACCTCTCCGGCGGTCTCAATGGCGGTTCGTTCAAACCAGCCATCAACAACGACATCCAGAACCGTAAGGGTATTGACTTCAGTGTGACTGCACAGAAGCAGTTGGGCAAGGTTCATGCCACATTGGGAGTAGTTGGAACTTATCTCAAGACCAACAACAAGAAGTATGACGAGATTGTAGAGTATGATAACCAGCGCCGAGAGGGACAT
>CALZMK010000172.1 GCA_945788545.1 uncultured Prevotella sp. | reverse complement strand
CGTTCTCGCTCTATCAGGACTCAGGCGACGGCTATGCCTTCGAACAAGGCGACTACTCCATCACCAAGTTTGAGTGGAACGACAACAAACAGCGAATGAAGCAAAAGGCTGTGAAGAAGTCAAAGAAATATAATCGCGAAATTAAAGTGAACATAATAAATTGATAAAACGATATGAATCGATTACTGTTTCTTTTTGCTATGACGATATTGTCTTTGTCGTCTGTGGCGCAAGAACACGACTGGGAAAATCCCGCCGTGCTCGGTATCAACAAACTGCCTTATCACTCTACGCTCCAACTGCCTTCTCGCCAGAAAGAGTGCAAGGAGATTGTGTCGCTCGACGGACAGTGGCATTTCTGCTGGTCGCCCAATCCCGACGAGCGCCCCGTGGGATTTGAGGCCGCCGACTACGACGTGAGCCGATGGGACAAGATCGCTGTGCCAGGCAACTGGCAGACGCAGGGTTATGGTACACCTATATATGTTAATATGGGTTATCCTTTCGTGCGTAATCGTCCATACGTTACTGGTGAACCACCGAAGGACTGGACTGCATACGCGAAGAGAAATCCCGTAGGTTCTTACGTCACCTTCTTCAATGCAACAGACGAGATGCTCTCGCAGAATGTCATACTGCATTTCGGCGGAGTGAAGTCGGCGATGTATGTATGGGTCAACGGCAAGAGAGTAGGGTATAGCCAGAACTCCATGTCGCCTGCTGAGTTCGACATCACGAAATATCTACGTAAGGGTGAGAACCGATTGGCAGTTGAGGTATATCGCTGGAGCGACGGCAGTTATCTTGAATGTCAGGACATGTGGCGACTGAGCGGCATCTTCCGTTCGGTGCAGCTGTGGGTGCGTCCGCTTGTGCATATTGCCGACTATCGGGTGAAGGCAGAGCCTAATACCAACTTTACCAAGGCTTCGGTCTATGCCAATGTGAAGATATGCAACTTGGGGACTACGTTGTCGAAAGGTATGGGCATCCGACTGAACATCGACGGAAAGCACATTGAGGCCAGAGTGAACGATGTTGCAGTTGGCGACACTATTTTCGCTTCGCTTGAATACATGATTGACAACCCTCGTCTGTGGTCGGCAGCCAAACCGAATCTCTATCCTTTCAGTGTCGAACTTCTTGACAATAAGGGCAATGTTGTGGAACACTTCGACTATCATCTCGGAGTGAAGCGAGTGGAATGTGTGGGAGAGGTGTTTAAGGTGAACGGCAAGAACGTGAAACTGCGCGGAGTGAACCGTCACGACCATCATCCCCGAACAGGCCGATATGTTGACGACGCCACATACGAGAAGGACATCGCCCTGATGAAGCAGGCTAACATCAACTTCCTCCGCACCAGTCACTATCCTGATCGTGAGTATCTCTATGAACTCTGCGACCGTTATGGCATGTATGTCATGGACGAGGCAAATCAGGAGAGTCATGGCTATGGCTATGCCAACAAGGACATGGGTGAAGACCCTGCATGGAAGGAGGCGCATGTGGATAGGGCTACATCGCTCGTGGAGCGCGACAAGAATCATCCTTGTGTCATACTCTGGAGCCTCGGCAACGAGGGTGGAGTAGGACCCAACATCCAGGCAATGTATGACAAGGTGAAGGGTTTCGACTCGGCGTTCCTGCCATTCTATGACTGTAACTCCCGTTATTCCTCACTCTTCGATGATGGTTATCTATATCCCGAAGATATGAAGAAGAAGGCGCAGAAGATAACCGACAAACCGTTTATCGCTCGAGAGTATGCTCATGCCATGGGTAATTCTATGGGAAACATGAAGGAGTATATGGACGTAATCTATGGCGACTCATCGATAGCAGGAGCAGCTATTTGGGATTGGGTCGATCAGGGTCTGGCAAAGCCAAGAGACGGCAGTAAGATGCACTTGTCAAGTAGTCTCGAACTGCAAGACGACGAGTTTTGGGCTTACGGCGGTGACTTCGGTGACAAGCCTAACGACGGCAACTTCTGTATTAACGGACTCATTGCTCCCGACCGCATTCCGCATCCTCACTACTATGTGGTGAAATATGCTTATCAACCCATACATTTCTCAATGATTGACGGTAAGATAATTAAGAAGAGCATGGACCCGACTGTCGATATTTCGGATTATGACTATGTTGCAGATACAACTATTGTGGATGGCGAGAGGATTATTACGGTGAAAGCTATGCTGAAAGACGATACGCCTTGGGCTAAGAAAGGTTTTGTGGTTGCATCAGAGCAGTTTGTCCTCGAACCTTATTGCTTCCCTGAACTAACAGCATCATCGCGCAAGGCACCGAAGGTGAAGAAAAAGGAGGGATATGAGGTGATGACAGAGCGAGGCTCGGTAGTGATTGATACCAAGGGAGCAATAACAGAGATTAACGTCAATGGTCGCAACATTCTCAAGGCTCCACTTGAACCGTATTTCTGGAAACCCGAAAACGACAACCAGCGTGCAGCAGGCTTCGCCAAGCGTGTGGCTCCATGGGAGAAAGCGGGAGAAGATCGTGAACTGAAATCCGTCAAGGTATCTTCTTCCAAAGGTATCACCACCATACGATGTGCATATACATTGCCCGTAGGGGCTGACTATGAACTCTGCTATAGTATCAACTCCGCAGGCGAAATAAAGGTGGAGGCAGACTATCGTCCAACGCAGACTGATATTCCCTTGATACCTAAGTTTGGTATGAGAATGCGCTTGACACCAGATTTTGACAAGGTGGAGTATTACGGTCGCGGTCCTTGGGAGAACTATCCCGACCGCAAAATAGGATATGACATCGCCCGATATGCCATGCCACTCTCTGATTTTCAAGTGGATTACGTCCGTCCGCAGGACAACGGCAACCGCTGTGATGTGCGCTGGCTGTCTCTGTCATCAGATGACTGCACATTGCGTATCGACGGAGGTCAACCGCTCTGCATTCGTGCGTGGAACTATGGTGAGGAAAACCTTAATGTCAAGCACCCTTATGAGCAGAAACGTGGCGAGTTTATCAATCTCAACATCGACCTGAACATTCATGGAGTGGGAGGTGCCGACACATGGGGCAAGCGCACCCTGCCTGAATACACCATCGATGGCAATCAGCCCCATAATTATTCATTTATCATTTCAGTAAAATAAGAACAACTATGAGCAAAAGATATTGTCAAACATTAGAATTAAAGAATGACCCTGAACTCATCAGGAAGTATCGTGAGGCTCACGACCGTGAGCACCATTGGCGCGAGATTCGTGAGGGCATCCGAAGTGTAGGCATCGAGGAAATGGAGATATACATCCTCGGCAACCGCCTGTTTATGATTGTCGAAACTCCAGACGACTTCAACTGGGACGAGGCTATGGCGCGCCTTGCCACCCTGCCCCGACAGGCAGAGTGGGAGGCATACGTCGCCCAGTTCCAAGGCTGCGATGCTAATGCCACCTCTGACGAGAAATGGCAGATGATGGAGCGGATGTTCTGGCTATATTGATTAAATCTCTTGGGAGCATTTATTCCCTAAGGCATCCTATCGGAACGACATACACTCCATCTTCACGGCGATAGGCGAAGCGCCCTGTGGCGGTTAGGACCATCTGGAACGAGGGAGCCTCCTCCTAATTTTATCTCTATTAGTCCGTAATTGCCGTTGCGCAAGTGTATATTTCCTCAGTTGGCCGAATTTTATTTCCTCAGTTGGCTGTAGGTCATAGAGAGAGGTACACTGCCCCATTCAAATGTACCATATATTTATTGATTTGTTACATAATTAATATTCATTCAACTTTCTCGTAAAAAAATAGTGTTCTTATTTGTTATAGTCTCGCAACTTTTGTGTACTTTTGCCGTGAAATCAATAATACTAATTAAACCGAAAGAGATGAAAACAACTATTCACAGAATCGCAGCTGCTGCCATGGCATTGCTTATGGCTGGTGTTGCCACGGCAAACAACTGGAAGGACGTCGATTATGTAGGCGACGGACAGACAGGTCACAAACTCGACATTTACACTCCCGATGACGGACAACCGACTCACAAGGTCGTGGTGCTCATATATGGCAGTGCGTGGTTTAGCAACAATTCCAAGGGCGACGCCTTTAGGTCATACGGACAACAACTGCTCGACGCAGGCTTTGCCGTGGTGAGCATTAACCATCGCGCAAGCACCGAGGCAAAGTTTCCTGCACAAATACAGGACGTGAAGGCTGCTATACGCTATGTGCGTGGCAATGCCTCAAAGTATGGTCTCGACACCTCATTTATAGGTATCACAGGTTATTCATCCGGTGGTCATCTCTCTTCCTTGGCAGGAACGACCAATGGCGTGAAGACCCGCAAGTTTGGCAAGGTGAAGGTGGATATCGAGGGACAGCTCGGACAATACACCAAGGAGAGCAGTGCTGTCGATGCAGTGGTGGATTGGTTTGGCCCTATTGACATGAGCCGCATGGAGCGTTGCGAGACATACAAAGACGGCAACTCGCCAGAGGCTGTTGTCATAGGAGGTCCGTCGGCAGAGAATCCGGATATGGTGCGTGCCATGAACCCTATGTCGTATATCGACAAGAAAGATCCTAAATTCCTCGTTATCCATGGTAATACCGACCCAGTGGTGCCTTATTGCCAGAGCGAGTATTTCTCAAAGGCACTGAAGGATGCCGGACGTCTTGAGGACTTCATCACTGTGCCCAACGGCAACCACGGTCCTGTGACATTTAACAATGATACTTTCCAGAGTATGGTGAACTTCTTCCATCGTCAGGCTGGCATGAAGGAGACCAAGTTGCCGCAACCCTCTG
>CALZMK010000171.1 GCA_945788545.1 uncultured Prevotella sp. | reverse complement strand
CTCCCTGACCCATAAACACGATGTTTGTCAGTCTGTCACGCTCCGGGAGAGCATAAATCTGGTTGAGTATATCCGTCGTAGTCAGATTGCCTTGGAATCCCTGACGACCCGTCATGCAGAACCTACAGCCCATACGGCAACCTACCTGGCTGCTCACGCACAGAGTGCCCCGGTCAGCGTCTGGGATAAATACAGACTCGACCCTATGTCCCGACAGGGTGGGGAAGAGGTACTTGACCGTCCCGTCCACACTGCGCTGACAGTCAGTATGCGGCATCAGCCCCACACTGTATCGTTCGGATAGCGAGGCACGAGCCTTGAGCGAGATGTTCGACATCTGTCCAATCTCGCTTACCCCTTTGCGGTATATCCATTCGTACATCTGCCCTGCCGCAAATTTGGGCAGCCCCACCTCCGATGCCACCTGTGCCATTTCGGCAAGGTCCAAGCCGAGCAGAGGAGTCTTTGAGGTAGTCATCATATCTGTCATAGCGCAGTAATATGCGTGCAAAGTTATATAAATAATTTCTAAACGGCAAATTTATCCGAAATGCATTGAGAATATTGGGATATTATATAAGGTGTATCCGCTTATTTTAAACAAAAATTTGGAATACTAAAAAAAATACGTTAACTTTGCGAGCAGAATAGTAAGAAGTGAGTGCAATATTTCTCAAAACAAATACATTTTATTCATAAACCTAATCAAACTATGAAAATTAAAAGTTTTCTGATGGCGTCACTTGCTGCATTCTCACTCGCAGCAGGCGCTCAGTCTCTGTCTCCAAGCACCAAATGGCATTGGGACAAGGGTACAATCGTAGTCGAAACACCAGCACGCCCCGCAGGACAGGAGCATGCCCTTGGTCTGAAAGCACCGAAGATTCAGACCGTGCGTGTAGGATTCGTAGGTCTCGGTATGCGCGGCCCATGGGCAGTAATGCGTTTCTGCAACATTCCTGGCGTTGAGGTTGTAGCGCTGTGCGACTACGAGGAGGCACGTGCCGAGGGCTGTCAGCGTTTCATGCGCGAGAAAGGCCTGAAGCCAGCCGATGTATACTTTGGAGAGAAAGGCTACGAAGAGCTGTGCAAGCGTCCGGACATCGACCTCGTCTATGTAGCCACAGACTGGAATCACCACTTCCCCGTGGCAAAGTGCGCTATGCTCAACGGTAAACACACCGCCATTGAGGTGCCAAGTGCCATGAACCTCGAGCAGTGCTGGGAGCTCATCGACCTCACAGAGAAGACCCGTCTGCACTGCTTCGTACTGGAGAACTGCTGCTATGACTACTACGAGATGAACGCACTCGCTATGGCACAGGACGGCATCTTCGGCGAGATAATCCGTGCTGAAGGCGCATATATCCACGGTCTGGAGTGGTTCTGGGACGCATATTGGAAAGACCCAGCAGACAACGATACTGAAAATCTCCACTGGCGTATGAAGTACAACAAGGAGAATCGTGGCGACGTATATGCCACACACGGCCTTGGCCCCGTGGCACAGTGTCTCAACATACACCGCGGTGACCGCTTCACTACCCTTACCGCCATGGACACAGAGAGTTTCGTAGGCAAGGAGTGGGTGAAGAACAAAACCGGCAAGGAGTGCAAAGAGTTCCGCAACGGTGACCACACCACTACCCTCATGCGTACAGCCAAGGGTAAGGTAGTAGAGATTCAGCACAATGTGATGACTCCACAGCCCTACAACCGTCTCTTCAAGCTCACAGGTACCAAGGGTTACGCCACAAAGTATCCCACAGAGGAGTTTGCTCTCGGAGCTGATGCTATGAAGGGCACAGGTGCCCCCCAGATGGACAACCTCAACGCACACGGTTTCCTCAACGCAGAGCAGAAGGAAGCCCTCGTCAAGAAGTACTACCACCCAATCCTGACCAAATATGGCGAACTCGGTCGTCAGATGGGTCACGGTGGTATGGACTTCATCATGGATTCACGTCTTGTATACTGCCTGCAGAACGGTCTGCCCCTCGACATGGACGTATACGACATGGCAGAGTGGTGCTGTCTCGCCGAGCTTGGCACACTCTCTATGGACAACAATTGTGCAGCCGTGACATTCCCCGACTTCACGCGCGGTTACTGGAACAAGGTAGACGGCTACAAGCACCAGTACGCCCCAGCCGACGAAGAGGCAGCAACTGAGGCAGCAGCAGTAGCCTACACCGAGGCTCAGAAGAAGGTAACAGCCGACTACAAGCTTTGGGATCTCTACGATGCAGTACAGGCAGCTAAGAAGGCCAACAACGCTAAGGCTCTCAAGAGTGCAACCGCCAAGTACAACAAAGCCGTTGCCAATGCCAAGAAGGCACTTGCAGCCAAGAAGTAAGCCCTTTTATCATATGAAGAATCACCCCCGTCTTGCTATTCGTGAGACGGGGGTTTTGCGTATCACACCCCAATTGTATAGGATAGCCATTCTCTCTCTGAAAAATATTGATACGTGTTATTGTGTTTTATGGAGGTAAAACCGCCTGAAAACATTGCTTTTCCCTTAGTATTCCCCGTATTTTGTAGAGGAAACTAACAGCATACTAAGGGAAAACTAAGGGAAACATAGGGGAAAAGGCCTTAGAAAGGTGTTTTTTGAGGTATTTTTAATGAGAATGAGAATTGGAAAGAAATTGATTTTTTTAGGTTGTGAGGTTATAAGGTTGTGAGGTTATAAGGTTATCTGTTGTAAAATGGTCTTAACAACATACCTCATCGTTAAATACCCAAATATCCAAGCGTGTGACAAACAGTTGAAACTTTGCATTAGTAAATGGTGGTGTATTATTCGATTATACACCCATGATTAAACGACCATTTAAAACCTCACAACCTCACAACCTCAAAAATAACCTTAAAACCTTATAACCTCAAAACCTTACAACCTTATAACATAACCTTAATAAAATAATGTGTAAAAAATGTTTTTATCCCAACATCTTGCACAAAATACGCTTATATGTGCAAATTATCGAGAATCTCTTGCTCATATCGCCAAATTGTGTTACCTTTGCAACGGTTTTTAACACAATAGTTGGAAAAGAATGAAAAAGATTGTAATTTCCTTGGCCGCAGCTCTGGCCACAACAGGTTCAGCTTTGGCTGGCGGTTTGAACACAAACACCAATGCAAATGCAGCATACCTGCGCTTCTTTGCTCAGGATGCCAACATCACCTTGACCTCACTCTATGCAAACCCCGCAGGTTCAGCATTCCTCTCCAAGGGCTGGCACTTTGGTATTCACGACCAGATAGCTACCCAGCATCGTAACATTACTACACAGTTCCCACTCTTCGCATACAATCAGAGTCAAGGCTGGGTTGACGCAAATGGCGCGCACACTTACGAAGGCAAGGCTTTTGCTCCCCTGATTCCAAGTATAGACTTCAGCTACAATAGCGGCAAGAAGTGGAGCATCAATGCACACCTTGGAGTAGTAGGTGGCGGTGGTGCCTGTGAGTACCTCGATGGTATCGGTTCGTTCGAGTCCATGTACTCAGCCATGTTTATGCAAAACGCAAGTGCCGTAGCAGGCAAATTAAACTCAGCAGTACAGTCTGTGGCAGGAATCAACCCCGACTACCAGTACAGTGGCTATTCCATCAATTCCTACATGAAGGGCAGCAACTACGCTTTTGGCCTGCAAGTGGGTGCCACTTACAAGATTACAGACAATCTGGCCGTATTTGCCGGTGTACGCGGAGTGTATGCGACAGCCACCTACAATGGTTATGTACAGGACGCAACCCTTCACTATACCACCAAGTATGCTTCAGACCAGTCAGCCGCCGGTCAGGCCATTTATGCAGGTCTCAGACAGGCAGGTGTAGACACGTATGCCCAGAACGCAGGTGCCGACCTCTCTATGAACTGCGATCAGACCGGTTATGGCGTAACTCCTCTGCTCGGCATACACTGGACTATCAACAAGCACTGGAACGTAGCAGCCAAGTACGAGTTCAAGACAAAGATTCGTATGAAGAACACCACCCGTATGAACAACTATACAACGCAGATGGCTCTGTCAAATCCCGTACTTGGCCAGTTTGCTGACGGAGCAAAGGTCGCCGACGATATGCCAGGCTATTTGGCCGTAGGTACTCAGTACAGCCCTATTGACAACGTACGCATCGGTCTTGGCTATCACTGGATACAGGAGACAAAGGCCACCAAGTACAATGACAAGCAGAACCTGATTGACAACGACACACACGAAGTGCTCGCCTCAGTAGAATGGCGTTGCCACAAGTACATCACTGTATCAGGCGGTTGGCAGAAGACCATTTATGGCGTGAGCGATCCTGGCATGAACGACATCAGCTTCAACTGTTCAAGCAACTCTATGGGTCTTGGTGTACGTATCCACCCCAGCAAGCTCTTCAACATCGACCTCGGCTATATGCACACATTCTATCAGGACCGCACCGTTGCTACTCAGACCGGAACACTTGTCAAGACTGACACATACAGCCGTAAGAACGACGTCGTAGGCATCGGTCTGAACTTCGCTTGGTAATAGGATTTTCTCATATAGTTTGATATGTAATATTGGCAATGCCCTGTGTCTGTTTTGGCAGATGTAGGGCATTTGTATATCACAATTAAATTGATTGGTAATTAACTTGGCGAGGTAGCAAGAAAGACTTGGAAATAATATTCCACAGATACAAATGAAAAAGAGAGTTGACTGTTCAACTCTCTTTTTTGTGCTATTTAGTCGTTTTCCTCCTCGCGGACTGCCACGAAGTTCATCATTCCGTATGGTATGCGTTTTGCTTTAGTGTTCTTAAAAGTGCGATTTCTCGCCAAGCCAAAGCGAGCAAGCTCTCTTTGGTC
>CALZMK010000170.1 GCA_945788545.1 uncultured Prevotella sp. | reverse complement strand
CCATAGAGCAACTCCTCGCCTCTGACGATTTCAACCAGACGGTGAAGGAATTGGTGAAGAACAGCGGAAGATGAAACTATATTTTTAAAACCACAGAGATAAAGAGAAAAAGAGATTTTGGGCTTTATTGAGTTTGTCGCAAGCGACGGAGGACACAGAGTAACCATGCGACAGACATAATGCGCAGCCCTCTGAGAACTCTAAATGCCAAAGGCATTCAATCTCTGATCAGCTGGGAAATACTCTTAACCTCTTAATCTCTGTGGTTCAAAAAAAAAATAATTAAATAATCAAGAAATAGGTATGAAAAAGATTAGTATTATCCTTTCTGCACTGCTGTTGCCGCTGATGGCAATGGCTCAGAGCGTCAGTTCGCCTGACGGAAACGTAACTGTAAAGTTCTCTCTCGCCGACGGTGGAGTGCCCACCTACGAAATGACATATAAGAACAAGGCCGTTGTGAAGCCCAGCCGATTAGGACTCGAGCTCGCCAAGGACAAACATGCCTCGAAGGGTAAGCAGGAGACCGACCTTATGGACGGATTCAAAATTACGAACACCAAGACTTCATCCTTTGATGAGACTTGGACTCCCGTTTGGGGCGAGTGGTCGCAGATACGCAACAACTACAACGAACTGGAGGTTGACCTCAACCAACCTTCTGCCGACCGCAACATCATCATCCGATTCCGCGTATATAACGAGGGATTCGGCTTGCGCTATGAGTTCCCGCAGCAGAAGTCGCTCAACTATTTCATCATCAAGGAAGAGCATACCCAGTTTGCAATGACTGGCGATCACACTGCATGGTGGCTTCCCGGCGACTACGACACACAGGAGCAGGAGACTCAGGAGACCAAGCTCTCCGAGATACGCGCACGCTTTAAGAAAGCCGTCAACTGGGACAACTCATCGGTATCTGTGTTCTCAGAGACCGGAGTGCAGACCGCATTGCAGATGAAGACAGCCGACGGACTGTATATCAATATCCACGAGGCAGCATGCGAGGACTATGCCACCATGCACCTCAACCTCGACGACAAGAACTTCGTGTTTGAGTCATGGCTCACCCCCGATGCCACTGGTCTGAAGGGATGCATGCAGACTCCCTGCCACACTCCGTGGCGCACAGTGAAGGTGAGCGACGACGCACGCGACATGCTCTCCACATCACTGACCCTCAACCTCAACGAACCTTGCAAGATTGAAGACACATCATGGATTCACCCCACAAAATACTGCGGAGTATGGTGGGAGATGATAGTAGGCAAGAGCACATGGGAATACACCAGCGGTCTGCCATCTGTGAAGCTTGGCGAGACCGACTACACCAAGGTGAAGCCTAACGGACGCCATGCCGCCAACACTGCCCACGTGAAGGAGTATATCGACTTCGCCGCTGCCAACGGACTCGACCAGGTATTGGTTGAGGGATGGAACATCGGATGGGAAGACTGGGCAAATATGTGGAAGCGCGACGTATTCGACTTCGTCACTCCCTATCCCGACTTCGACATCAAGTATCTCAACGAATATGCTCATTCCAAGGGTGTTAAGTTGATGATGCACCACGAGACTTCTTCAAGTACACAGAACTATGAGCGTCATCTCAAAGATGCCTTCAACCTCATGAACAAGTATGGTTACGACGCAGTGAAGACTGGTTATGTGGGAGACATCATCCCCCGCGGCGACCACCACTACTCACAGTCGATGAACAATCATTATATGTATGTCATCAAGGAGGCTGCCAAGCATCGTATCATGGTGAACGGACATGAGGCAGTACGCCCCACTGGTCTGTGCCGCACCTATCCTAACCTTGTGGGCAACGAGAGTGCTCGTGGCACTGAGTATGAGGCATTCGGTGGTTCTGCTCCCTCGCATACTGTTACTCTGCCGTTCACACGTCTGCAGGGTGGACCGA
Organism: uncultured Prevotella sp.; assembly: GCA_945788545.1. Next base: position 2,945 of record CALZMK010000170.1, on the reverse strand, counting down.
TGGACTATACTCCTGGTATTCTCGAGACCCAGCTCAAGACATGGAGCGACAATCCCAACTATGTCCACACTACACTCGTAGGTCAGTTGGCTCTTTATATGACTATGTATTCTCCTCTTCAGATGGCCGCCGACCTGCCCGAGAACTACAAGAAGTTTGACGATGCCTTCCAGTTTATCCGCGACGTACCTTGCGACTGGAGCGACTCACGTTATCTTGAGGCAGAGCCCGCCCGCTACATCACAGTAGCTCGCAAGGACAAGAAGAGCGACAACTGGTTTGTTGGCGGAAAGTGCAATGAGGATGGTCACCTCACTACCCTCACCTTCGACTTCCTCGACAAGGGACGCAAGTATGAGGCCACCATCTATGCAGATGCCAAGGATGCCGACTACGAGAAGAACCCAAAAGCTTATACCATCACCAAGAAGATTATCAAGCATGGCCAGAAGCTCAAGATACAGCAGGCTCGCGGCGGCGGCTTCGCCATTTCACTCAAAGCTCTATAATTTTTGCAAACCACTATGAAGAAATTTCTTATAGCAGCATTGCTGGTCGGGAGCATAAGTGCTTCCGCCCAGCAAACATTCAACGAACTGACTTACACCAAGGATGTATCTACGTTCAAGCTCAACGCCCCGTCGAAGGCCAAGAGCGTGAAGGTGAACATATATAAAGAAGGTGTAGGCGGCTCTGTGGTGAAGACTGTGAAGATGAAGCGCACAGGCAACGACCTGTGGACAGCAAGTATAAAAGGCGACCTCAAGGGTAAGTTCTATACCTTCCAGGTTGAGACCAAAGGCAAGGTGATGAACGAGACTCCAGGTGTCTTTGCCAAGGCAGTGGGAGTGAACGGACGTCGCGCCGCTATCATCGACATGCAGGAAACCAATCCTGAGGGATGGTGCTGCGACCAGCGTCCTCTCACCAAACAACCCACCGACCTCGTCATCTACGAGATGCACCACCGCGACTTCTCCGTATCTCCCACCTCGGGACTTGAGCACAAAGGCAAGTTCTTGGCATTGACAGAACCCAAGGCTGTATATCACCTGAAGAACCTCGGTGTGAATGCCATTCATATCCTGCCTTCCTATGACTACGCCTCGGTGGATGAGTCAAAGCCCGACGTGCCTCAATACAATTGGGGCTACGACCCTCTCAACTACAATGTGCCCGAAGGCTCCTACTCTACCAATGCAGCTTGTCCAATAGCCAGAATAAAAGAGTTCAAGCAGATGGTGCAGGCACTCCACAAGGCAGGCATACGCGTCATCCTCGACGTGGTGTATAACCACACCTTCGATGTTGACAACAGCAACTTCAACCTCACCTATCCCGGCTACTACTATCGCAAGACCGCCGACGGCAAGATATCCGATGGTTCGGGATGCGGCAACGAGACTGCCAGCGAAAAGCCTCTCATGCGCCAGTTCATGATCGAATCGGTGCTCTATTGGGCCAAGGAATACCACATCGACGGATTCCGTTTCGACCTCATGGGCATTCACGACATCGAGACAATGAACCTTATTCGCAAGGCACTCGACGAAATCGACCCGTCGATATATATGTATGGCGAGGGATGGAGTGCTGGAGCATGTGCCTATCCCACAGAGAAACTCGCAGTGAAGGCCAACACCCGTGAGCTCGACCGCATAGGTGCCTTCTGCGACGATATGCGCGATGCCATCCGCGGTCCGTTCAGCGACGATCATAAGTCGGCATTCCTCGGTGCCATCCCCGGCAATGAGGAGAGCATAAAGTTTGGTATCACTGGATGTATCTCACATCCTCAGATTGACATGAGCAAGGTGAACTACAGCAAGGCTCCTTGGACAAACTCACCCGCACAGATGATTAGCTACGTGAGCTGCCACGATGACATGTGTCTCGTTGACCGTCTCAAGGCAAGCATCCCGGGTATCACCGAGGACGAACTCATCCGCCTCGACCTTCTCGCCCAGACTGCCGTCTTCACTTCACAGGGTGTTCCATTCATCCTTGCTGGTGAAGAGATGCTTCGCGACAAGAAGGGGGTACACAACAGCTTTAAGTCACCAGACAACATAAACCAGTTGCCGTGGGAGAACCTTGAGAAATATCCCCAGGTGTTCGACTATTACCGTGGACTTACCGAACTGCGCCGCAATCATCCCGCTTTCCGTATGACCGATGCCGAGATGGTGCGCAAGAACCTTGAGTTCCTCAAGACACAAGATAATATCGTTGCCTTCCGTCTGAAGAACAATGCCAACGGTGACTCTTGGCGCGACATCGTAGTAATACTCAACTCCAACAAAACCGCCAAGACCATCTCTATCCCCGACGGCACATGGACATCAGTATGCGGGGGAGGTCAAATCAACCTTGCAGGAATATCGGAGTATAGAGGCTCAGAGGTCGAGGTGGCTCCACAGGAGGCTATGATACTTTTTAGATAAAAACTTGAAAAACTATGAATACTAGAAAAAAAACTATGAAAAAGATATTAACCGCCTTGTTATTAGGCACAACATTGACAATGAACGCAGCAGTGAAGATAGACAGAATAGAACCCACCGACTGGTATGTAGGCTTAAAGGACGCAAGCCTACAGCTCATGGTATATGGCAAGGACATCAAGACTGCAGATGTATCGACCGACTACCCCGGAGTGAAGATAGACTCGCTCGTGCGCCTCGACTCCCCCAACTATCTCCTCGTGTATATGAACGTGAGGGACGCCCAGCCCGGCACCATGACTCTTCTCTTTCAACAAGGCAAGCAGAAGAAGAAAGTGGCATATCAGTTGAAGGCCCGCGAGAAGAAAGGCGAGGAGCGCAAAGGCTTCAGCAATGCCGACGTGCTCTATATGCTCATGCCCGACCGCTTTGCATCCGGTCGCAGCGACAACGACCAAATAAAGGGTATGCGTGCATACAAGAACGACCGCACCCAACCCT
>CALZMK010000169.1 GCA_945788545.1 uncultured Prevotella sp. | reverse complement strand
GACAACAACTCATCGACACGGTGAACTCGAAAAAGAACATCAAGACAATGGAAAAATTTTCTATTCAGGCTTTGCCTGCTATCATCGTGGCTTCACACCGCAGAGTAATCAAACAGTACAGCGACTTGGGCGAACTGTGCGTAAATGTCATTGGCCCTGAGATGCACCGACTGGGCTGCAAATGCTCGCCGGCGGGATATTGCTTCACCATAGAGCATAACAAGGAATATACTCCCACCGACATCGACATCGAGTATTGCGAACAGGTAGAGGAAATGGGCAAGGACTCCGCCATCATCAAGTTCAAGCAGTTGGACGAGGTGCCCAAGGCCTTGTGTATGAAGCACTACGGCCCCTACGACCGCTTCTATGAGTCATACACCGAGGCATTCAAGTATCTTGAGGAAAAGGGATACGAGATTGCCGGACATCCAAGAACAGTGTATGTCGATGGAGCATGGAATCAGGAAGACCCTGAGAAATGGCTGTCGATCATTCAAATTCCGGTGAATTAAGGAGTTAAGGAGTTAACTCCCAGCGACCGCAGGGAGCGTTAACTCCTTAACTCCTTAAAATGATATACATTAAATCATAATATTGCTTAACGAATTGCTTGTTTTTCAGAATAAATACGTACCTTTGCCGACAGAAACACAAATATTTAGGATTGAGAATATGAAAGTATTATTAGTCAACGGCAGCCAACACAAGACAGGCTGCACTCATACCGCCCTGATGGAGGTGGCAAAGGAACTGGAAAAAGCTGGAATAGAGACAGAGGAGTTCTGGTGTGGCAACAAGGCCATAATGGGCTGCATCGGTTGCGGCAAGTGCGCACAGAGTTTCAGGTGCTGGAACTCAGAGGACACAGTGAACGCTTTTCTTGAGAAGGTGAACGAGTGCGACGGATTCATCTTCGGCACTCCCGTACACTTTGCCGGTACGTCGGGATTCATCAAACCGTTTATGGACAGGGCATTCTGCTCGAAAGCATCCATCTTCTATAACAAACCGGCTGCTGCCATCGTAAGTTGTAGGCGAGGCGGAGCACAGGGTGCCTTTGAGGATATGAACAGATACTTCAACTTTGCCTGTATGCCTGTAGTGTCGTCAAACTACTGGAACGAGGTGCACGGCAATACTCCCGCCGAGGTGGAACAAGACTTGGAAGGAATGCAGACCATGCGCCAGTTGGGCCGCAACATGGCATGGATGCTGAAATGCATTGAGGCAGGAAAGGCTGCAGGCATCGCATTGCCCGAACAAGAGGCGAAAATCAAGACGAACTTCATAAGATAAATGAAGAGTGAAGAATGAAGAGTGAAGAATGGCTGCGCGTTGTATGGATAGGCTGAAACTATATTTTATGTTGATTATCATGCTGTTGGCGACATCATTGTCGGCACAGACAGAGGAACATCCAGAAGACCATCAGGTGGATATGGATGACCCTACGTTTGTGCCTACCGTCAAGGTGGGAAAGGTGCTCGACAATGGCGACAGCATACAATATATGGAGATGAACAACGTATATGTTTATCCTAATCTAACATTCAAAAACGCCAAACAGGCAGCAGCGTACAACCGACTCGTGAAAAACGTGAAGACGGTGCTGCCTATCGCAAAGGAGGTAAACCAAATTATCGTTGAGACATACGAATATCTTGAGACACTTCCTGACAAGAAGTCGAAAGACGAACACATGAAACGCGTGGAGAAGAGTATATTCAAGGAATACAAACCGAGAATGAAAAAACTCACGTATTCACAAGGTAAACTGCTGATAAAACTCGTATATCGCGAGTGCGACTCACGCTCATACGATATCATCAAAGCATTCCTTGGTCCGATACGAGCGGGATTCTATCAGGCTTTCGCTTCACTCTTCGGTGCGAGTCTTAAGAAGGACTATGACGCCGAAGGCACCGACCGCCTTACTGAAAGAGTGGTGCTGATGGTGGAGGCTGGACAGCTTTAATTCTTTGAAGCCCAAAGCTTCAAAGAATTAAAGACTTAAAGAATTATTTTTCGCTGAACAATACCTGAATGACAGTTTGTCCAACTGCCTTGAGGGTGTTGCGGTCAATATTCTCCATAGTGTCGTTGACTGTATGCCAAGTAGGGCCAAACGAACTCTGCTCACAATTGGCATAGAAGGGGATGATATCTACGGTTGGAATATTGGCCTTCTCATTGACAGGCACATGGTCGTCGGTAATCATTCCACCATCGGAGTCGGGGAAGAAACTGCTATACCCCGCCACCTTGGCTGATGTCCATACCTTGTCAACTATTGCAGAGGCATATTTCTGAGAGAAAGCCTCGCGATAGAATGTAGCTGCAACTCCGCCAACCATGTCGAGTAATATGCCGAAGCGCGCCTTGTAGCCTTCGCTATGGGCTCTTTCTGCCCAATATTGCGCCCCAAGTGCCCAAGAATCACCGTTATAGTCGGCCTCGCTCCATTGTGGCACTCCCCAGTCCTCAGCATCAAAGCATACGAAATCCACTCCCACCTTTATACTGTCGGCACGCTGCAGAAGTCGTGCTATCTCAAGCATGACAGCCACACCGCTTGCGCCATCGTTGGCACCCATCACCGGTTTGCGCCAGTTGGCACTATCCGGGTCATTATCTGCCCAAGGACGACTGTCCCAATGCGCACAGAGGAGAATGCGATCTTTGTTGCCGGGACGGAAACTGGCAATGATATTACGGCATTTGAGCGGTGTGCCGTCATATCCTTTAACAATAGTTTCCTGTCGGCTGACAGCCATACCAAATTGCCTGAACTTGGCCTCTATCCAATCGCCACACTTGTCGTGCTCCTCGGTATTCATAAGTCGAGGACCAAATGCACATTGTGCAGCACAATAAGCGTATGCACTGTCGGCTGAGAACTCAGGTCCTACGGCAACAGCCTCAGCAACCGTTTTCTTGGAATTACCACATGATGCAAAACAGAATGCGGCTATATATATATATAATAATGTGTGAAGTGATTTCATAGTAAAAATACTATCTATTTATTTTCTCTTTTTCTGTATTTCGGCCATCACCCTGAGGAAGTTTCCTCCGAGGATAGCCTGAATGTCTTGTTCGCTATATCGTTTTGCCATAAGCATACGGGTGAAATTGACAAAGTCGGCAGATGACGCCATTCCGCGCACTCCTCCATCGCCATCGAAATCAGTACCTATACCCACATGGTCGATGCCCATCACCTTAACTGCATGGTCGAGATGTGCAAGCACATCCATCACAGTAGCCTCACCATCGGAACGGAGGAATCCGTGATAGATGGTTATCTGGCATACTCCACCCTTGTCGGCAAGAGCCTTCATCTGACTGTCGGTGAGATTGCGGGGATGATCACACAAGGCACGGCAACTGCTATGGCTGCACACTATAGGAGTGGCACTGATGTCCAAGGCATCCCAAAAACTCTTCTCATGGGCATGACTCAAATCGACCATCACTCCAAGTCGGTTCATCTCGGCAATTACCTTTGCTCCAAACTCGCTCACTCCGTTGTGGGTGTTATTACCCCTTGCACTATCACAGATGTCATTGTCGCCATTATGGCAAAGGGTGATATATACCACTCCCCTATCGGCAAAATGCTTTATGTTGGCAATGTCGCCTTCGAGCGCAAGTCCATTCTCTATTCCAAGCATAATAGACTTCTGTCCTCTATGCTTGTTTTCCCACAATTGCCCAGGTGTGCGTGCAAAGGCAAGATACTGACTATTTTCGGATACAATATTCTCTATCTTATTGAATATCAAGTCGGCATATTCCTTAGGACCATTAACGTCGAAACGCACATTCTGACGGAAGGTCTCGTCTTTTTTGGGTTGCGGCAGATAAGCCACCATGATTGTGGAATCCTGGCGACCATCGGTCATCTTGTGAAGATCGACAAGTAGTTTTGGGTCGCGGCGGTCAAAGCGCACGTCGTCGGCAAAGAACATCGGTGTGTCGCAGTGGGTGTCGAGCGTGAGGATGCGGTTGTGCATATTACATGCAGCACGATAATCGGCAGCCTCGGCCACAAGCCACTTGAACAGGGGCAGTCCGTCGTCGATACATTCGGGATGCCACTGCACACCGATGATTGATTTCATCTCAGTGCTCTCGATAGCCTCAACGACTCCGTCGCACGAACTGGCGACAACACGGAATCTCTCGCCTGGTTCGCCCACGGCTTGATGATGGAATGAGTTGACATACAGCGTGCGCGTACCATATATATTATACAATACAGAATCCTCGCATACGCTCACCGAATGTGTGGGGACATTGCGATTGGCATCCTGACTATGCTTTATCAGTCCGTCGGTGTCGGCGATGTCCTGTCTTACTGTTCCACCCAATGCCATTGCCAATGTCTGTATGCCACGGCATATACCCAACATGGGTATCTGACGGTTATAGGCAAGACGGGTGATGAGCAGTTCGGGCAAGTCGCGCTCGCCATTAATGGAATGAAGCCGTGGTGATGGTTCCTCACCGCAGAACAACGGGTTGTAGTCGCCTCCGCCACTCAGGATAAGTGCGTCAATACGGTCGAGGGTGTTGATTATAGCGTCAGTATCATCCAAAGGGGGGATGAGTAAAGGCACACCACCAGCAGCTACCACCTTTTTGTAGTAGCCGTCGGCCAACATACTATTACCATCGTTGTAATTAGCCGTAATACCAATCACTGGTCGGCTCTGCGCCTCAGGAAATGCTCCATAGACACCTTCAAGCCTACCCTTCCAATCAAACATCATTCCAAATTGACTTTGTCGATTGCTGGCTTTATCGCGCAGCATTCTTCATTCTTCATTCTTCACTCTTCATTTAAAAAAACTCAGTCCACATGCACCGGTATCTC
>CALZMK010000168.1 GCA_945788545.1 uncultured Prevotella sp. | reverse complement strand
AATTGGTTTGTGTAGCAACTGCTAATTTACTAATTTTTAGCGACTTGACCAAATTTTAAGACACTTATTTTTAGTCTTTTAAGCTATTTTTTCCATCTGTTTCAAGAGTCATTTTTTATGGTTGTCCGTCCGGTGTCCAAACACCTGTCGGAGATGCTATATTTGTGGTCTAACATATTAAAAATGAAATACTAAATTAAAAAATAACTAAGTATTGACTTAAATTACTTATCATGAAAACATCCAGACTAAGTAACTTGCTTACAGCCTTGTTCCTTTGTACTTGTGGCAATGTTTGCGCTCAAAGTGTTGCGACATCTCACGCCACACCACGTTCGTCGCAATTCCCTGCATCTACCGATAGAAATGCCGTTAAGATGACGTTTAGCAGTGCCAGCGAAGGCACACCGACTCCTATAAAATGGGGTATGGACACGGCATGGGATGACGAAGGTAACATCCTGCGTGGAATTAACTTTATAGGCAAGGACAATCTCACCTATGGGCGTATCTCCTTCCAGGTGATGGACAAGGTGAATGCCGACGGCACTCTTTCCGACAGACAAATAGGTTATTTGCGTTCGCGATTGCAGCATATCTCGCTCAGCAGTCCGAACGGTGTGCTGCTCAACAGCGATCCTGTCGACATCAATGTGGATGCCTTCACTCATCATCCAGAGGAATGGTATAAAGTGATTAAGGCTACAGCAAAATATGCTATGGACTACGGCCTGAAAGTGGTGTCCATAGCTCCTTTCAACGAACCCGACGTGACTGCGAGCAATCAGGGCACTATGGATGACTTCAAGGCTGTGGCTAAACTGATAAATGAAGATCCGTTCTTCAACGGGATACGTATTTGTGCAGGAAATACTTGCAACAATGACGGTGCAATGGAGTGGTACGACCATATGAAACCGTATGTCGACGAGGGTAATACTCATCAGTTGGCTGGCGATTTCGGCCATTACGCCGACTTTTATACTCATGTCAAGGCCGATGGCAATGTTGCCACAAACGATGAGTTGCACAATGTGATGGAGGGCATCGTTGGTGCCCAGTACGGAATGGAAAACGGTATTTGGTGGGGAACAGTCGGTCCTGCTCGAGGCGACTTCTGTATTGCCACCAGTCCTGGCGGTTCGCGTTTGGGATATGCCGAAAACCGAAATGCGTGGACAGGAGCGGCAGTCTATCGAATGCCCGATGGTCGCATAAAGGGATTTGCCGGAGCGAGCGAACGTCAGGCTTTCCCTTGCACCTATGAATATGTTAGTACGGATGAGCCTGTATACTTCGACGGCCACGGACCTTACTACACTTACGACGTGTCATTGCCGGGAGGATTCCGCTACGGAGACGAATATCAGAAGAGTGCGGAGAGATGCGTGCAGATCTGCCAGGGTGAGGATGTGCCTGTTTGCCCTCTCGCCAACAGCAACTATATCATCGTAAACAAGAAGAGTCAGAAGGTGCTTACTATAGCCTCTGGTTCAACAAATAACTCTGCCTCTGTAGTTCAATACCTCAATCGTGGATATAACTATCAGCAATGGTCGCTTGAGGCGCTGAAAGACAACGGTGGAGACCTAACAGGCTATTACGTCCACAGTTTGAGAAACCCAAATATGAATATGGAGACTGGCGGATTCCAAGTGAAGGAAGGTGCTACGGTTAGCGTTTACCAAACAACGAAGGGTGAGAACCAGCGATGGACATTCGAATATGCTGGCGACGGTTACTACAAGATGCGCAACTACCAGTCAGGACTCTATCTCGAGGTAGTGAACGGAAGCACTCAAAACAATGCTAACCTCAGAATGTGTGCCAGTGCTACCGAGGACCATCAACTGTGGAAATTCATTCCTGTCGACGCTGTTTGTGAACAGGTTGCTCCCGCAGTACCAACAGGTCTGAAGGTGACACCGCAGTCGTATTCCGTTGCGCTCAGCTGGGATGCGAACACTCAGGACAAGGACTTCAATGGTTTCATGGTGCTTCGCGGCAAAAAGAACCAGTATGGAGAAGTGGAATACGACGTCATAGGACGCAATATCATGGTAAACAGCTTCATTGACAACGACTGCCGTGAAAACACCACCTACTACTACGCGTTGCAAAGCGTTGACTATTCGCAGAACCGCTCCGCTAAGTCTGAACCAGTTGAAGCTGCTGTTACTGGAGCAAAGGGTCTGATAGCGCATTATGACTTTGAAGGCACAGCATCCGACCTTACTGATAACGGCCTTGACTGTGCTGTGGCGGGCGTAAGCAAATACGTTCCTGGCCGCTTCGGCAAGTCGGCGCTGATGCTTGATGGTGCGTCCAACTATGTGCGCATCCCTGCTTCTGCAGCAAACCTTTCAGAAACGACCGTTGCCGTTTGGGTGTACAGTCCTGGCACGATAACTGCTGATAGCCGTCTGTTCCATTTCGGTGCCGACAACACGTGCTATGCCGCTCTTTCACTGAACCAAGCTGGCGAAATCGTCTTGACACTTAAGAACGGTGAAGAAGAACAGAAAGTCAGCGCCGGCGCCTTCCCTGAAGGTTGGCACCACCTGGCCCTCGCCATTGGTCAAAACGCGACAACTATCTATATTGACGGCGAAGCTAAAGGCGTAGCAACATCTGTAACGGCACGCTTGTCGGACATCAGCCCTGTATGCAACTATATCGGTTGCGGTCCAGATAACAGCACGCCGCTCATGAATGGCTACGTCGATGATTTGCGCATCTACAATTATGAGCTGAGCACTGCAGAGATCAGTGAATTGATAGCGAGCGCCGGCACTGGTGCCGAGACAGGCAATGCGTGGACATTGCCTGTAGTCCCAGGCAAGGCAGTACAGAAGATTACTTCGTCTGAATACGTTTATCTCTATAACGTTGAGGCCGATGCCTTTGTCACTTACGGAATGGACTGGAATACAAAATCTTTGGCACAGCGTCTCTCTAAGGGCGACAAGAGTCTGGACAACCGCTTCAGAGTAAAAGTGACCAAACTTGCAAACAACAAAATCCGCCTCTCTATGGCCGACAAGGCAAATGTCTACATAGGTTGCATGCCTGACGCAAGCAATGTTTGGAGCGACCGCCCTGCAACGGAAGCTACTTTTACATATCAGGAAATAGCATCGCCTTCGGGATATGTGTACGTATTGAGGTCGGATGCGCAGAACGACCTGCTTGACGTGTCATACGCCTACGGTGGACCTCTCACCACACGAAACGGACGTGGATTCACTCACTGGGCGTTCATCCCAACCAGGGACATATCAACTACTCATGCTTATGCGGAATACAAGGAGAGGAAAAAGATGTACGATCTCCGACAGGCCATAGCAAATGCATCAAAGGAAGGCGACTATGCCGCAGAGATCGAGGAGGCTGGACAGATTTACAATGATGCAGATGCTACCGTAAGTGAATTGCGCGCTGCCACAAGAAAATTGCTCCTTGCCGTTGCTACTGACCTCACCACCAGCATTGATGCAAGCGTATTGTTCGATAACGCCGATATGATAGGCAACAACACAACAGCCGACTGGACAGAGACCGCCACAACGATAAGTGGCGGTGACATAGAAGTTTTGCACAAACCGTTCACATTGAAACAGACGCAGACCGACCTTCCTGCAGGTATCTACGATGTAGTGTTCCACGGTTTCTACCGCAACGACGGCACGGATAAAGCACCTGTTGTTTCGGCAACGACTTCAACCGCCGCTACAGCAAACCTGAAAGAGCGCAGTACCATTCTCAGCAGCGAGGTTCTCATGAATACAGAAGAGAACGCGAAAGGTGCGGCACAGACTCTCACAAGCGACAAGGCGCAGATAGTACTGAGTGGTATCAACGTAGAGAATAACGAGATGACCCTCTCGGTTGAGGTAAGCAGCAGCGCTCAATGGGTCAACTTCCAAGGTTTCGAACTGATATACCGCCAGCCATTCATTACAGTCAATATACCAGAGTCTGGTTACACAACTTTCTACTACGGCAGGCAGAGTTTCCTCTTGCCTGAAGGCATGGAAGCATTCACCATTAAGGAAAGCGACCAGGGATTTGCCGTGAGCCGGCACTTCACAAAGGCGGGAACTGTACTCCCTGCAGGGCAGGGCGTTGTGCTGAAGGCTGCTCCTGGAACCTACACTATGGTTCCGACAACAAAGAGTAAGGCTCTTGATTCTCGCAATAAACTGCAAGGTTCGGACGAACCTCAGCTTACTCGCGGTGGAAACTTCTACTACACACTGAACGAGAACGCCGACGGACAGACTGGTTGGAACTGGGTGGCGACAGACGGAGCAACCTTCATCAACCCGCCTCACAAGGCTTACCTTATCTCCACTAAGGACGTTCAATCGCCTTCATTCTCAATCGAGACAATAACAACCATTGAGGGTGTTCATATGGACAGCGAGCGCCACTCCGAAGGCATCTACAACCTTGCCGGACAGAAGGCTGACGAATCATACCATTCAGTCATTATTAAGGACGGCAAGAAGATTCTGCCGAAAAAGCGTTAACATACACAAACGCCTGCCACGTTTCCTAACGACGGCAGGCGTTTTTAATGAAGGGTCAGGGGACAGGTCTTGCGTCCCGATGCACTTGTAAGGCAGTCTATTGATATTGATTCTTCCTGAAGATGTCCTTCTGTAACAGACTTCCGAGTGCAGCCAAGCCTCGCATTTCCTGAGTGCAAAATTACTGCTTTTTTCTTATACTACAGGTAGGTTCTATTAATTACAATTCTCTATGGAATTACTGCATTTTGCCCAAAGCAAAAGCTGTGGTCTTTTACCCTCTCTTCGGCATCTTTCTTTGTAAGTTTTGGCTTCGCCTTCCTCCTCCTCGCTCGGGATAGCTCGAGCAAGCTCG
>CALZMK010000167.1 GCA_945788545.1 uncultured Prevotella sp. | reverse complement strand
TCGATGATTACAGACAGATTCCTCCCCGATTATCCGACCAAGGACACGAGGACCGGATTTGTGGATAGCGACTACAAAAAGGACACAGTCACTGTCGTGGGATGGCTGAAGGACATGCCGGAAGAATACCGAAAGGACAAGACTTTCGAAATCAATTATGAGGATCTTTTCACCGATGAGCAGGTATCACACTATGCCGACTTGGATTCACTGGGACGTTTTACTATCAAAATACCAATTATCAACACAACAGAGTTCTTCTGCGACTGGGAACGCTGTTTCATCCGCCTACTGCTCGAACCGGGGAAGACCTACTTCCTGCTCAACGACTTCAAGGAAGGACGAAGGATGCTTATGGGCGAAAACGTCAGGCTTCAGAACGAACTGATTAAATATCCTCTTGAATGGAGTAGTATAATGATGGAAAAAGGAGATGATTTCGACGTGTTTTTCGCCAAGACCGACAGTATCATCAAATCCCAACATAAAAAGATTGACAAGCTGTGCTCCCTTCACCCCATGCTCTCCACACGCTACAACATCTACAGCAAGGGCAATGCCACCTGGAACCAAGCTTATGAATTGGGACAGGCGCGCTACTATATAAAAGGATTCAAACTGCCTGACAATGCAAGCAAATATGCTTACGACAACTTCTGGACAAAGTTGCCGAAGCCCTACACCATGCATCGCCCCATCAGCAATTTCCTGACAGACTTTATTGAAGATGCTTCCATGAGCCAGCCACTTATAGCCAAATCCCATGAAGATCTGTTCAGAAAACGACTTCACATATATGACAATTGCCTTGACTCCCTCGGGGCTGACAAGACGACAAAGTGCGTAATGGTGGCAAAGCTTGTGCATAGGGCATTTGAAGGCACTCACAAGGCCTTGCCGCAAGAGTTGATGGACACCTTGAAGACATGGATAACCATTCCTTCGATATATGATGATGTGGTAAAAAGAAACGACTATTACATTGCCCTTGCCAACCGCCAGTTGGACAAGCTCGTGATGAAGACTGGCGACGATGTAGCCGGTATGACCGAGGGCGAGAGGATACTGAAAAAGCTGCTTGAGCCATACAAGGGAAAGATTGTGCTCATCGACGTGTGGGGCACATGGTGCGGTCCTTGCAAGGCAGCCCTCTCTCATTCGCAGGAATTGTACGACCGACTGTCAAAGTATGACATCCAATATGTTTATTTCGCCAACCGCAGTCCTAAGGATTCGTGGGAGAATATCATCAAGGAGTATAACGTCACGGGACCTAATGTCGCCCACTTCAATCTGCCCGAAGAGCAGCAAGCAGCCATAGAGCGCTATCTAAAGGTCAACAGCTTCCCCACCTACAAGCTCGTTGACCCTCAAGGCAATGTCCTCGACATCAAAGTCAGCCCCTTCAATCTTCAGGCTTTGGAGGAAGTGATAAAGATGTTGCAAGGTGAAAAGTGAGGAATGAATCCTATGTGAAGTCGTTCTTCCATCGACTTTGCATCGACTTTGCATCGACTTTGCATCGAGTTTGCATCGGCTTTGCAACGGAGGATCATTGGAGGAACAATGGGGGTGGAATCATGGTCGGCCAGACAATGGAAGTGCTGAGATATTACAAAAAATATATCATATATATTAAATTCAACTAAAATCGTAGTTAAAGAGTGTAAATCCCTTTGTAGATAGTTGTTTAAGTACTACTTTTGCACCATCGAACTAAAAAGATAGTTGAATTTAAACAGTAAATGACATGTATAGGTTGACAGAAAAAGAAGAGGAAGTGATGGAGATGATATGGGAAATAGGTCCATGCGCTCCAAAGGATGTGGTGGCAAGGTATGACGAACCAAAGCCACACGTAAATACCATTGCCACGATGTTCCAGTCGTTGGAGCGAAAGGGGTATCTGAGCCACGAGGCAAAAGGGCGCGGATATATCTACTATGCAGTGGAGGACAAGGAGAAATACGGGCGCAACAAGATGAAGTCGTTTGTGGGCAGATTCTTCGGCAACTCCTACATGAAGGTAGTGTCGGCATTCGTGGAAGACGAAAAAGTGACAGAGGACGAACTGCTCGGATTGCTCAGGCAACTGAAGGAGAAAGAACAGTAATATAAATAATTACTTGTTATGGCACTGTTTATTATATATGTAATTAGGTGGGCAATATGTCTCACGCTGCTCTACTCCATCTTCCGCTTGGTGTTGAGCCGCGAGACACTGCATAGCTTCAACCGCCTTGTGGTGCTGTCCATCATGGCATTGTCGATGCTTCTGCCGATATGCCAGATGGAGTTCTTCGGAGGCAACAGGATTGCCAATGGCGTGAATCGCTTTGAGACTGTCATTGCCGACAGCGTGGATAATGCACGCATATCTCCTATTGCGACAGTTGACAACAATATGCCTTTGTACATTAAGGGTGCAGGCGTCTTGCCTGCCAATGTTAGGGATGAAGGCGTCTCGCCTGCCAATATCGCAAAAGGCACTCCCAAACAATCAAACTATTGGTGGATAAGGATTATAGTATTCATATATGTCGGAGGTCTGCTTGTATGCTGGCTTCGCTATATGGTTGCATTTGCTTCATTGTTGCTATTGATATTACGTGGCAAACGTATGAGCAGCCCCGACATTCCCTCCTACATCCATGTAATAGCTTGCCGTGGCATCAAGTCACCATGCAGTTGGATGCACTGGATAATAGTCAATCCCGACGACATTAACGAGACGATGCGCCCTGTGCTTATCCACGAGATGGCACACGTGAGGCTCCGCCATTCGTTGGACATGCTGTTCTGCGAACTGACATCACGAATGCTGTGGTTCCTGCCTTTCGCATGGATGCTTCGTCGCGACATGAAGGCGATACACGAATATCAGGCAGACAGATACGTGTTGCGCTCAGGCATTGACGACGAGAGTTATCAGATGTTGCTCATACACAAGGCTGTAGGTCGTCAACTCTCGCCTGTGGCATGCAGTTTCAACCAGTCAGCTGTGAAGAAACGCCTTGTGATGATGTGCCGTCGTCCGTCGAGACGCATTGTCATGCTCAAGGCAGTATATCTCCTGCCCTTAATACTGTTCGCCCTCATAGCCTTTGCCAAACCGACGATAGTGAAGGATGTTGACAACGTGATAAAAAATGAGGACAAGAAGGCTCCTCTGCTTACCTTCTATGCAACGTATTCACCTATTGATGAGAAAATCGATGATGACATACCCCAAGAAGAGCCATTGCCCGAGCAACCTGCTGATGAGCCTAATAATATTATAGACAGTGTCAAGGTTATTAAGGCATCAAAGATGACTCTCAACTTCATAGGTTCTGATGACTCATTGACGTTGGATAATCACTACAGGCCAATTGCCGACAGTATCCTCAGCAAAAGTTTTCAGTGTGAAAAGCTATCCAAAGAAGTCTATATACATTCAACGTTGGGAACATTCTGGCTAACAGGAATGGATGTCAACTACAAGCCTGTGTTCAGAAATCACCTCGATATGGAAAAGATAAGGCGAGTGGCTCCGGGTATGCCTATTTATAGGATTGCCGCCTATGAAAACGACGGGATACTCAATGAGTTTTCCCTTACACCAGACCAATTAATAGATGATGCCAAAAACAAAGCGGAACTCCCCAAAAAATTCAAAACAAAGGTGGCACCCATAACCCAGCACGAATATTTTATGATGAGAAATAAGTTGTGGATAGAAAAGCATGATGACTTCACACTCGTGACAATATTCAGAAGAGTAGGTATAGATAATTATCGGGTGAATGTAAATAGCGAGGACTTTAAAATGATTGACACCAAGACAATGGACACATACAAGTGCCGTGGCATATATGGCAGCAATGAGAAACACATTGCATACGAGTTGATGAACCACCATGGTACAATACTGCCCTTAGAACTCGTTTTCCCACCCCTTGAGGATGGTGTTGAGGAATTGAGAATTGAAGGGAATGTTGACAATGAAGATATATATGACAGTTTCCTGCTAAGAGAGGTATTGCACAAGTCACCCAAAGTAATAAGATAACGATATGAGAAAATCAAGCATTTATGTGGCAATAGCCATAGTGACGACAATAATATTCGCCAGTTGCGCAAGCAATGGGTTGCCTCGATATGACGAGCGTCCATACAACAAGCCTATGACTCTCGTCAAGGCTGCCGACGAAGACTATGTGATAAGCGATTACGAGTCGTTCGCCCTATACAAAGACCCCTTGTTTGTGGATACCACCGACCTCGGGACAATCAATATGCAAGGTGGTTTTGGCAGACTATATCGAACAAAGAAAGCCACTTATCTCTCCATTGATTATTTCCAACCGAAGGACAAGTGGTTTTACTTCTTCAATTCAGGAGACAGGCTCATCGACGAGGCTACAGGAGATGAATATTGGATTCGCAAGGTGGAAAACATTCCCATGGACACTTGCTGCTTCGTACAGGGTGCCAAGAACAGGTATATCCGATTTGTACTTGTCTTCCCGCCCCTTCCCAAGAAGGTCAGAGAGGTTAAATACTTTTCGCCGAGTGCCCCATCAAGAGACACATTCACTGGATTGGCCACACGCGAAGGTCCGTTCGAAGTAGAAAAGATGCGCAAAAAGCGCGCCCCAGGTTCAAGCATCAAGCCAAGAATAATTGAATAAGAAAACATAACACCAAATACTTTTATGAAGAAAATACTATTGACTATTATTGCACTGCTCTCTATCGTGGGCAGTCAGGCAAAGGGCAAGGATGTTGTTTGGGAGAAAACGCACTCATTAGACAACATTTCTGGAGTATATCTTACGGTAAACAAGATGGAGTTTAAGTCCAACGAAACCGTAATGCACATCGGGGCGAGTTATCTACCCAAGTACTGGA
>CALZMK010000166.1 GCA_945788545.1 uncultured Prevotella sp. | reverse complement strand
AGCGACTGCAACAACAATCTTAATTCACTTGGCAAACTGACTATCAGCGACCTGATGAAATACAATGGCGTTGGGCCCGCCAAGGCAATCACCATATTGGCAGCCTGCGAATTGGGCAAGCGCCGGCAGATGGAAAAGCCCGAGGAGAGGGTGAAGCTCAATTCGGCACTCGCCATATATAAGGAGATGCACCCCGTGATGCAGGACCTGGACGTGGAGGAAGGATGGGTGCTGCTGATGAACCAAAATTTCAAGCTCATCAAGAAGATGTGCATATCGCGCGGCGGACTCACCGAGACGGCTATCGACGTGAGGGTAATCATGAAGCAGGCTATCATGTGCAATGCCACTGTGGTGGCCCTGTGCCATAATCATCCCAGTGGCGGACTCCGTCCGAGTGGTCCCGACGACTCGCTCACCACCAAGGTGAAGGAGGCATGCCAGTTGATGCGCCTGTTTTTCCTCGACCATGTGATAGTGACCGACGGCGGATATTATTCATATAGCGAAGAAGGAAGAATTTAACTTCTTTTAAGACGGAAGGATGCAAGGTTTCTTTTGTTACTGCATTTTCAGGGTGTAAGTATAACAAAAAGAAATGGAATATATCATGAAAAAGATCAAGACATTTATGCTGCTTATGGCAGTGATGCTGACTGCGGTTTCATTGCAGTCATGCGATACGGATTGCGAAGACTACAACTATCCTCCATTCAATCTTGCCACAGTGACGCTAAAGGCTCCACAGACAGAAGGTGGGAAGTGGTATATGCAGTTGGATGACTCAACAGCTCTTGAGGCATCGAATATAGCAACTCATCCTTACGACAACAAGGAATTGAGAGCATATATCCGCTATAATGACGTGAAGGACATGACAAATGCCCCCACATCAAGAAGCACCATCAAGAAGATGTATTCGGTGAATGTTGTCACCATCGACACTATCCTCACCAAGAAGATGGACCCAATGGTTGAGAACATGGCCGAGGAATATGGCGACGACCCGGTTGAGGTGGTTGATAGTTGGGAGACCGTAGCAGAGGACGGATATATGAACATCCGATTCCGCACCCGTTGGGGCAATAACATCAAGCACAGGGTGACACTCGTGCATCGCACCGATGTTGATGACCCATATACAGTGGAGTTCATACATAACGCCCATGGCGACGTTAATGGACAAGTGGACGACGGTATGGTTGCATTCCGACTCGACGACTGCTTCAACAAGGGTGATGAGCCGATTGTGATTACCCTAAAGTGGAAGTCATACTCAGGTGAGAAAACAGCTAAATTTAAATATATACCTCGAAAGAATTAAAATTAGATGAGCGACAGCGAGAAGTCAATGGCCGAAGGTATTCGCAGGGGAGACAACCGTGCGATGAGGGATTTCTATGCCACCTACGGCGGACTTCTCACTGCTGTCTGTTCCAGATACGTCGCTGATGACGATGACGTAAAGGACGTCATCCAGGAATCTTTGCTAAGCATAATATCTAATATAAACACATTTGAATACCATGGAAAAGGCTCGCTGAGAGCATGGGCAACACGCATAGTCGTCAACCATGCTCTCGGCTTTCTTCGTAAACAGAAACGCAATGCCGCACTCTTTGTGGATAATGGCAAAGACATTGCCGACGAAGAGGTGGATGACTCGCCACCCGACATAGGTGATATTCCCGCAGGAGTGGTGACCGACATGATACGCCATTTGCCCGAGGGCTATCGTATGGTGTTCAACCTCTATGTCATTGAGGGCAAAACCCATAAGGAGATCTCCCGGATATTGGGAATAAAAGAGGACTCGTCAGCCTCGCAGTTGCATCGTGCCAAGGCAATCTTGGCGAAAAAGATAACGGAATACAGAACAAAATCAAGGCAAGAGATATGAAAGATAAATGGACACAACAATTTCATGAGAAGTTGGACGGCTACGAGATAGCTGCCCCGGAGATGGAGTGGACCAAGCTCGACGAGGCTCTTGCCAAGAACCGACGACCGTCATTTGGCGTCATCTGGGGGCGCAGGATAGCTGCTGCCGCCGCGGTGGCGTTGCTGGTCATCGGAGGGGCGAGGGTGCTGCTTCCGGGGCTTGAGGCGGAGAAGGGTGGAGCCCCGCAGCAAAACTGCGGGGAACGGTGGCTCTCTCATCGGCAGGAGGGGCTGTCGGGTAATGATGAGGCAGAGACAATGCCGATATTGGCTAAGGCTGTAGCCCGCAAAAGAGAGAAGATAAAATCCGAGACAGATGAAATCATGATATCCTCGGATAAATCTCAACAGCCATCCTCGGCTAAAGCCCTACTTGTATCTGGAGATAAATCTCAATCTGCAGATACCCCCAATATGGCAGAGGAAGAGCAGGCTCTGGCTAAATCCGATAATGTCACACATAAAACCACAACCGCAAGAAGGCGAGACACCGCTACGAGAAGGACCATGGCAATGCCCGTAAGGAGCAGTAATTACCATGGTGGCGAATTAACTGCAGCAGTGTTCATGCAGAATGCGATGACTGCCAATCCATCCAACAATATGGGAAATCTGTTCAGTTCACCGATGTCCAATAGTCCTTATGGCACTGTTAGTGAGGAATTCAAATATGGCACCCTCGATTTCCTTGCCGCAAGTAATCCACAGAGTGTGATATACGATCACGACCGCCCGATAAAGGTGGGATTGAGCGTGAAATACAATATCGACAACCGATGGAGCATAGTCTCGGGATTGACCTACAGTTATCTGCGCTCGACGTTCGATTATTCCGAAGGCAAGACATCGGGTAGCGGAGTGCAGAAATTGCATTATGTCGGTTTGCCTCTTGCCGTCAATTATAACGTCATTTCAGCCAAGAATCTGAAGGTGTATCTCACCGCCGGATGCGAGATGCAGAAGCTCGTGAGCGGAAAGGCCAATATGGACGGAGTGAATATCCTTGAAGAAAACAAGAGACAAGATGTCAAGGAAGGAGGAATGCAATGGTCGCTGAATGCTGCCGTGGGAGCCGAATATAACTTTATGCATAACTTAGGCTTATATGTCGAACCAGGGGTAAGTCATTATATCGACAACCATAGCAGTGTGGAGAATTTCTATAAGTATAAGCCCACAAATTTCAGTCTAAATGTGGGATTAAGGTTGAGCATACGATAAAAAATCAAAAAAGTCGGCGGAATATTTGGTATTTCCGCCGATTTTCTTTATTTTTGCAAATTAAAACAAGATACATTATGACAGCAGAAGAAAAAACAAAGATAGAAGAGAGGATTGTGGATGTATTAAAAACCGTCTATGACCCAGAGATTCCAGTTAATATCTATGACCTTGGTCTTATCTATAAGATAGATGTCAAGGACAACTATGATGTGGATATCGACATGACATTCACCGCCCCTTCATGTCCTGCCGCCGACTTTATCCTTGAGGACGTGCGCCAGAAGGTGGATTCACTCGAAGGCGTGAAGAATGCAGTGGTAAACCTCGTTTTCGAGCCTACTTGGGATCAGAGCATGATGACCGAGGAGGCGAGAGTGGAGTTAGGGTTTGAGTGAATTAGGAATTAGGGATTAGGAATTAGGAATTAGGAACGGGATGAAGAATGTATATTTCCTTTCGGATGCCCATTTGGGCTCGCTTGCCATTGACCACAGCCGCATGCACGAGCGCAGGTTGGTTAGGTTTCTCGACAGCATAAAGAACAAGGCTGCCGCCATCTATCTGCTTGGCGACATGTTCGACTTCTGGTATGAGTTCAAGTATGTAGTGCCTCGTGGATATACCCGTTTCTTGGGCAAGTTGTCGGAGCTTTCGGATATGGGAGTAGAGATACACTATTTTACTGGTAATCACGATATTTGGGCATACGATTACTTGGAGAAGGAGTGTGGTGTGATACTGCATAAGCAACCTCTCACTACCGAGATTTATGGCAAGATATTCGTGCTTGCCCATGGCGACGGTCTTGGTGATCCCGACAAGAAGTTTAAGTTTATTCGTGCCCTCTTCCATAATAAGGTGTGCCAATTTCTCTTCTCCACCATCCATCCCCGATGGAGCATGTGGCTCGGGCTCACGTGGGCAAAGCATAGCCGCATGAAGCGCAACAACAATGAGGAACCTCCATATATGGGCGAGAACCGTGAGCATCTGGTGCTTTATACCAAGGAATACATCAAGACCCATCCCGATGTTGATTATTTCATCTATGGCCATCGTCATATAGAAATCGATCTCCAGCTCTCGCGCAAGTCGAGGATGATAGTCTTGGGCGACTGGATTACTCAGTTCTCATATGTAGTGTATGACGGTGAGCACATGTTTATGAGTGAATATATCGAAGGCGAGAGCCAACCATGATATTTTTTGGAAGTTCATGAACTCCTTTAACTCCAAAATAAGTATATTGCAATGAACGTAAAGATAGAAGACTCGTGGAGAGAGCGGCTCAGTGATGAATTTGGAAAGCCGTATTTCATCGCGCTTACGGATTTTGTACGCCAGGAATATCAGACCGCCACATGCTATCCCCCGGGCCGTCTGATATTCAATGCTTTCAATCTCTGTCCCTTCGACAAGGTGAAGGTGGTGATCATCGGTCAGGATCCCTATCATGGCCCAGGGCAGGCACATGGGCTCAGTTTCTCGGTGTGCGACGGTGTGACATTTCCCCCTTCTCTTCAGAATATCTTCAAGGAGATACAACAAGACCTTGGTACTCCTATTCCGATGACCGGCAATCTCACGAGATGGGCAGAGCAGGGGGTTCTGCTGCTGAACGCCACACTCACCGTAAGGGAGCACCAGCCGGGGAGCCACCAACGCCATGGATGGGAGCAGTTTACCGATGCCGCCATCAAGGCACTCAATGCCCATCGCGACAATCTTGTGTTTATTCTTTGGGGCGGATATGCCCGC
>CALZMK010000165.1 GCA_945788545.1 uncultured Prevotella sp. | reverse complement strand
TATATGGATTTCCGCAACGCACAGGTGCGAGATGCTTTCAGCGAACAGGACGAAACTATAAGATTGAGATGGCAACGCCAGTCAATAGCCAATGCCTCGCTCCTCGGCGAGCACAAATTGCTCAATCGCGATGCCCTCACCATCAAGTGGGGAGCAAACATCGCCGAGGCAAGGAAGCAGACTCCCGACAATACTCAGATACAACTCAACAACAACAAGGGAGCCACATCCGTATGGGTGAACAAGAACGTGGGTGCCATACGTCGCTGGGAGCACAACTCCGACCGCGACATCACCGGACATATCGACCTCTCGTATCTGCTCAAGTTTGGTTCGCGTTCTCTCGATATCGCTGTCGGTGGTATGTATCGCGACAAGAACCGCAACAGTTTCTATCACGAATACACATTCCAACCATACGACGAAAGCAAGGATTCGCCCTACGACCAATTTAGGGACAAGGACTGGACAAACTATGACGAGATAGCCTTCCGTCTGAAGAGTTACAGTCTCACCGACCCTATGAACTACGACGCCACGGAGCGTATAGGTGCGGGATATGGCAAATTGACCTTCAGTGCGGGCAAGTGGCAGATTGTGGCAGGATTGCGCGCTGAACACACAAGTCAGGGCTACACCCTCTTCCATGCCACTGAGGGTAATGACAATGAGGGCGAGCAAGACTACACCGACATCCTGCCCGATGCGCATATCAAATGGAATATCCACAAGAATGCCAACCTCCGCCTCTCCTACTACAAGGCCATCAATCGTCCGAGCTTCTTCGAGATTGTGCCTTATCACATCATCAACGAGGACTACAACGAATGTGGTAATCCCGAACTACAACATACCGTGGCTCACAACTTCGACCTGCGCTACGAGTATTTCCCCGGACAGAGCGAGCAGTTTATGGCATGCCTGTTCTACAAGGATATTCACAACCCAATAGAATACGGTATGACAGCCATCGGACAGGAGACGTTCTACACGCCGGGCAACTACGGCAATGCCACAAACTGGGGAGTGGAAATCGATGTGATGAAATACTTCAACTGGTTTGGTATCAAGGCCAATTACACCTACACCCACTCGAAGATCACCACCACCAAACTGCGCGAACTGACCACTGCCGATGGTAGCATCTATACCGAGCATGCCGACCAGAGCCGTCCGCTCTTCGGTCAGGCAGCCCACGTTTTCAATTGCTCTCTGCTCTTCAAAGACGCCAAGCGAGGATGGGACGCGCAGATTGCGGCTTCATATACCGGCAAGCGCATCGCCGTGATCGAGCGATTCTACGAGAACGACCGTTGGGACGCTCCTCTCGTTCAGCTCGACGCAAGCATCGAGAAGAAGTTCAAGTGCGGCATCAGCATATTTGCCAAGGCGCAAAACCTCCTCAACTCGTCGCTCATCCGCTATTATAATGCCAACGAGCGCAATGCTTCACTGCAAAATGTGCGCAGGCACGACGGCGGTATCGTTGAGCGAGAGGAAAAGAACGGCATCAGCCTCACGGCTGGAGTGAGATGGAAGCTTTGAAATATTAAAAGATTAAAATATTAAAAAATTAAAGAATTATTTGTATGAAAAAGATTTATGGATTTTTGGCTGCAATGGCATTGACGATCATACCGGCAGCAACATTGACATCATGTAGGGATGACGATGACAACGATTCTAAGGAAGTGACTCTCAGCAAGTTCACCATCAATCAGACAGCCGCCACGCTTACTCCTGGCGAAACTCTTAACGTGACTGCACAGTTCTTCCCTGAGGACGTGAAGGACAAGACCGTCACCTGGACATCATCCGACGAAACAGTTGCAACAGTTGCCAATGGTGTCGTGACAGCAGTAAAACCTGGTTCTGCCACCATCACCGCCACTCCGTCGGCAATGCCTTCATTGACAAAGACTCTCAGCATCAGTGTCACCAACAAGGCTATCACTGCCAATGGTGAGGTGAGCGGCACATGGGATGCCTACACCACCGTCACCATTACAGGTCAGTTGAAGGTGCCTGTTGGCAAGAGCCTTACCATCGAGGAAGGCGTTGAGGTTATCTTCAACTCTGCCGATGCCACAGGAGCAGGTATCGAGTTCACCGTGGATGGCAACATCTATTGCCAAGGCACTCAGGAAGCACCTATCCTCTTCTCCATCCCCGCCAACGAGCGCAAATTCTCCAACGTCACCGACTGCAAGAATCTCTGGGGCGGATTTATGATCAACAACACTGCTGCCGATGCCGAGGCACTCTTCGACAACTGTATCATTGAGTATGCCGGAAGTGCGATGATCGAAACATCTCCATCGGTCACCTCAGGCATATACACCGCCGGTGAGGACTACGGAGTGCAGATCACCACAGGTCCGCAGTTCAAGGGCTCATTGGTAGTCACCAACTGCACCATCCGCAACGGCTTTGCCGACGGAATCTATATGCAGGGCGGTAATGCCATTATCGCCAACAACTTTTTCTCGGGCAACGGAGCCACTGGTGGCGAAGCTGTGAACGTAAAGGCAGGAACAAGCACTGTCGTTGCCTACAATGTGATGTACAGCCCTAACACCAACGGACTGAAGCTCTCAAGCTCGGGGCAGGACGACGCTGCTGGTCGCGCACAAGCCAAATGTGTGGCATACAACAACACCATCATCAATGCAGGATGGCGTCGCGACGGCATCAAGGGCGGATGTATCTACGTTGAGAAAAACATACTCGTCAACGTGTTCAACAACCTTATGGTCAACTGCAAGTATCGCGCCCAAGCTCCCAAGTGGGGCACTCCGGGAGTTAAGGACGGCTGCGACGACAAGTCGGTCATCGACTACAACTGCTATGCAGCCAGTGCGATTGTCAGCACCCTACACCAGGACATCGACGGCGAGACCACCGTTCCTTATCTCAACTACATCTCCAACAAGAACTATGCCGACGCAGTGGATGCCCATAGCGTGATTGCCAAAGCAGCCAACGACCTCGGAGTAAAGTTCGCCAACTATGCTCTCGATACCAACAAGCTCGACAATGCCAACTACGACTCGTCATGGGATTTCACTGCCACCTTCCTCCCCGACGGAGCCACCGATGGCGCGAGTCTCACCTCTATCGTTAAGTCCTCTCTCAGCATTGGCGGCAAGACTTATTCCGCCCCCGCTCCCAAGAAGTTCTTCGGAGCAAAGAAATAACCGGCCCTACATCACACATTATACATTCATAAAAAAACAGAAAGGGTGTCTGCATCAATCCGATGGGACACCCTAATTTATTTATCTTATTATCTGTATCACAACTTCACCTTTTTCTTTACACCCTTGCTCTCGTTGTGTATGCGGTTGAGGGCAGTGACAACGTAGGTGTGCTTGGTATTGCCATCATTGTATGGGAGCTTGAAGAATGTGTCGGATGTGACGGCGACGAGAGTGCCGTCGCAATATACGGCATACTGATGGGCATTGGAAGCCCAATCCTTGGCCTTGGTCTTTGTCTTGGGGGATGTCCAGAAGAGCATGGGACCATCGGATGTCCACACCATCTTAACCTTGCGGGGCTTGCCCGGCTGCTTGGTGGAGATGAAAGGCATGTAAGGCTGCAAGGCGGGAGTGCGCCAATAGACGTTGCGGAGCATCATACCATAGTTGCCGATGTTGTCAACGGCAGCCTTGGCATACCATAACACGGTGCCCTGAACATTATTGGCAAAGTCGTGCAACTTAAACTTTGCGGGCATCTGATGCTGCTTAGGATTGTCGTCATCCTTATATTTCACTGTACGCTCCACATCCTCGCCGATATACAGAGGACGGGCGGAGGCATTTCGATCCCACCATTGGATAAGCGTCTTGTAGTCGGCAGTGGGATGACCTATCTGCCAATAAATCTGAGGCACACAGTAATCCACCCATCCATTATTTACCCACAGGAGCACGTCGGCATAGAGATCGTCGTAGTTCTGAAGTCCACGGGTGTCACTGCCGTTGGGGTCACTCTTCTTGTTGCGGTAGATACCAAAGGGCGACACTCCAAATTTCACCCACGGTTTGACGGCACGTATGGTGTCGTGCATCTCCTGCATGAAGAGATTGACATTATATCGGCGCCAATCTCCGATGGTGGCATGACCTCCGGGATTGCGGCGATAGAGCTGCTCGTCGGGAATTGTGGAACCGGCTGCGGGATAAGGATAGAAATAGTCGTCGATATGCAAGCCATCAACATCATATCGGCGAAGGATGTCGCCTACGACATGACATATATAATGGCGATTCTCGTCGTAGGCGGGATTGAGGATATATTGTCCGTCATATTCGAAGACGAGGTCGCGACGCCTCTGGGCGATATGCTTGGGCGAAAGGGCATTGGTGGTCTTGGTCTTTGCACGATAGGGATTTATCCATGCATGGAGTTCCATACCACGCTTGTGACATTGCTCCACCATCCACTTCAATGGATCCCAATAGGGAGAGGGAGCCTTGCCCTGCTGACCGGTGAGGAAACGGCTCCACGGTTCGATACTGCTCTCATAGAGTGCGTCGCACTCGGGGCGCACCTGGAAGATGATGGCGTTGGCACCGTCCTTCTGCAGTTCGTCCAACTGATAGGAAAGAGTTTTCTGCATTTCGGCGGTGGACATACCCATAAACTGTCCGTTGACGCATTGTATCCAAGCTCCACGGAACTCGCGTATTGCCTGTGCCGTCGCGTTCAACGACATATATAACATCAGAAATAAAAAAAATAATATTCTATTCATAATTTTATTATTGACTATTTTGATTGCAGGCTTCATCCTTCATCATTAGCAGGTTTTCGGTCTTACACGAGGTAAGACCCTACAGCGGATGATATATCGCAAATGAACTTTAATATTTTAATTTTTTAATCCTTTAATTGCTTGAAGACAACAAGTCTTCAAGTCTC
>CALZMK010000164.1 GCA_945788545.1 uncultured Prevotella sp. | reverse complement strand
GTCCGCAAGCGAGAGCCGTTCCACCGGCAGCCGAATCGGTCACTCCGTTGGTTGCACTCTGCGTGTTAACGAATGCAGAATACGGGAACGACGGAAAGCAAAGCGGTTCGATACCGATGCGCCCCTGCAATGCACCCAAATAGGTTTCGGCGGCATTCACCTGATTAACACCCATACCGTCACCGATAAAATAGAACACATACTTAGCCTTGCCCTGTGCCGACAACGTCAGTGCAAACAAGAACATAAAGGCGATAATAGACAATCTGTTTTTCATCACAATATATCTTTTTTGTGTGCAAAAATAGACAAAAATCCTAATACCGCAAAATGTTCTTGTTTAAATTTTCTAAAAATCACTTCACTTTACCTTTATCATCTCCACAGGTTGCACCTTTTGCTCATCCAATGGGGCCGACTGATACTTCACCTTGGCAAAATTGATTGCCTTGAGATCGAAACAGCGGATGGTACTATTGTGCATGGTGCGATAGTAAATACGGCGGTTGGCAAGGTCGGTAGCCACCGTCCATTGCGTGGCACTCGGAATGTCGGGTACTTTCTGCACCTCAGAGAACTGAATTCCCACTGGGATGTCGAAGTTGTTGAGGATGTGAAACGCCTGCATAACGGTTTTCTCGGTAGTGGCGAGTTTTGGGGCTGTGGCTTGGAAGAAGGCAGCACGCACAAATCTCGACGGAGGAGTCATGTCGCCAGGAATACCATGCAGTCCACCACCGCCACCAAATGCCGTGAGTGTCAAGTCGCCCACCTCGCGGGTATAGATAGGACCGGCAAAGAGATTGGTGTAGTTGTTGAGGTTGGTTATATGCCAGTCGAATCCAGGTGAGTTGGTGAGCACGCCCAACTTATTCTCGTAGAATCTCACTTGCTTGCCTACAATCTCCAGCACCACCTGTCGGCCTCCGGGCTCAGTGATGCGCCAATGTACAGTGGAACCGCGTGGGTCGATTGTCACCACATGAATTGCATAGATAGCATCCTTCACTTCGTTGATAGACTTGAAGTTGCTCAGTATCCACGACACCAACTGCAAGTCGCTCACCGTCTTATCCTTGTACGCCTCACTGTAGGTCTCATATTCCCCATACCCCGGGAAATAGAATAGTCCGGCAGCCAATCCTGCCTCGTTGACACCTTCCACCACAAACTCCGCCTGCTCAACGGCAAGTCCCACATATCCATACTTAGCCGTGAACATCATCCCATCCTTCTTTCCGTCGGGCGTAAACGAGCGTTGCGAGTAGCCCCTCGGCACGATTGAATACTTGCTCTCCAAGTCATTGCCAGCCCACTCGATGGTGCGGGCTGTAACTGTAGAGCCACTGATTGTTCTCAATGTGATACCAGTACAAGCCTCGGCACTCTGCGAGAACGACAATACAATGGCAAATACTGCCATAAGAAACATTCTTTTCATAAAAATCCTCCTTTTCTAATAAATAAAACAAATCCTTTCCGTTATAAAACACCTTTCGTCGTAAAAATCCTTTCGTTATAAATCTGCTGCAAATATAAGAAATAAATCCATAAGTTGTATCACTTTCCAACTTAATATTTCTTAATTGCAAGAAAAAAGGTGGGCAGTCGCCTGTCCACCTTAATTATATTAGTATGCATTTCTACTCCTCGAAATCGAGGCATACACGCTGCACGGTGTAGGGACGCACCTTGGTGTCGGCCACCTCGACATGAGCGGGATGAGTGGCGTAGGCCTTGAGAGCCTCGGGGCTCTCGAGGGTGCAGTCGAGCATTACATCACAGTTGGACGAGTCGAGACGACCGTCAACATTCACTTTAACACTGAGAAGTCCGGGCACCTTGCCCATCAAGCCTTCAAGACCGGCCTTGATACCTCTCTTCACCTCTGCCTTTTCCTCGGCAGTGAGGTCTGGATTCAATTTCCAGAGAATAATGTGCTTTACCATTGTTTTTTATTGTTTTTATTATTGCGGGGGAAGTTAACTTCCTAAAAGCATTTGTCCATAGCCTGACGGATGTCGGCAATGATGTCTTCTACATCCTCGATACCTACAGAAAGACGGATGAGATCGGGTGCTATGCCGGCTGCCTTGAGTTGTTCCTCGGAGAGTTGGCGATGGGTGTGGCTGGCGGGATGGAGCACACAGGTGCGCACGTCGGCCACATGGGTGACGATATTGATCATCTCGAGTGAGTCCATAAACTTGATGGCTGTCTCGCGGTCGCCCTTGAGACCGAATGCCATCACTCCGCAACTGCCGTTGGGAAGGTATTTCTCGGCAAGGGCATGACTCTTGTCGTCGGCAAGACCGGGATAGTCAATCCATGCTACACGTGGGTCGTCGTGGAGGAACTGAGCCACCTTCTCGGCATTGCGGCAATGGCGCTCCATACGCACGGCGAGGGTCTCGAGACCGAGGTTGAGGAGGAAGGCATTCTGAGGACCGGGGATGGAGCCGAGGTCGCGCATGAGTTGGGCGACGAGTTTGGTGGTGTAGCCCATCTTGCCGAATGCCTTGGCATAGGTGAGACCATGGTAGGACTCGTCGGGAGTGCAGAGTCCGGGGAACTTGTCGGCATGGGCAAGCCAGTCGAAATTACCGCTATCCACTACACAACCTCCAACTTGGGTGGCATGTCCGTCCATATACTTGGTGGTGGAATGGGTTACGATGTCGCATCCCCACTCAAAAGGACGGCAGTTGATGGGGGTGGCGAAGGTGTTATCAACAATAAGGGGCACTCCGTTGCGATGGGCAATACGGGCAAACTTCTCGATGTCGAGCACCTTGCATCCGGGATTGGAAATAGTCTCGCCGAAGAGCGCCTTGGTATTGGGACGGAACGCCTTCTGGATTTCCTCCTCAGAGGCATCCTGATTGACAAAGGTGCAGTCGATGCCAAGTTTCTTCATCGTCACTCCGAAGAGATTGAACGTACCGCCGTATATCTCGGTGGAAGCGACGATATGGTCTCCCGACTCGCAGATGTTGAACACGGCATAGAAGTTGGCAGCCTGACCCGAGGAAGTGAGCATAGCCCCTACTCCACCCTCGAGGGTGCATATCTTGCGTGCCACGGCATCACTGGTGGGATTGGCAAGACGAGTGTAGAAATATCCGTCTTTCTTGAGGTCGAAGAGCATAGCCATTTCGTCGCTGTTGTCATACTTGAAGGTGGTGCTCTGTACGATAGGGAGCTCTATTGGCTCGCCATTCTTGGGTTCATAACCTGAATGGAGGCAGAGTGAACCCGGTTTTAGTTGTTTTGTCATTGTTGCTCTATTATTTTCTTAATTTACGAATTTGGTTGCAAAGTTATGAAATAATTTGCAAATAAATAACTTTTTGTCGCAAAAAATGCTTTTTCTCTCTCTTTTTCTTTATTTCTCATTGATTGTTAAACATAGGCTTCATTATCTTGTTTAACAAAATGTAACTATCAAAACGAAAATAATTCGAAAAAAACTTGGCAGTTCAATGGAAAACTCCTATATTTGCAGCGTCAAATGACAATTTGTAAGACAAGACGTTAAACCTAAGTAAAATGTAAAACTATGGAAGTTGAGAAAATAATGCAACAGCTGGAGCAGAAGCATCCCGGCGAGTTGGAGTATCTACAGGCAGTGAGGGAAGTGCTTCTCTCAGTGAAGGATGTGTATAACCAGCATCCCGAGTTTGAAAAGGCCAAAATCATCGAGCGTATCGTGGAGCCGGAGCGCGTGCTGACGTTCCGCGTGCCTTGGGTGGATGACAAGGGCGAAGTGCATGTGAACATTGGATACCGCGTGCAGTTTAACTCGGCCATCGGTCCGTATAAGGGAGGATTGCGTTTCCACCCGTCGGTAAACCTGTCGATACTGAAGTTCCTCGGATTTGAGCAGACATTTAAGAATGCCCTCACCACACTGCCTATGGGCGGCGGCAAGGGAGGTTCGGACTTCTCGATTCGCGGACGCTCTGACAACGAGGTGATGAGATTCTGCCAAGCATTTATGACTGAATTATATAAGGTGATTGGTCCATCGGAGGATGTGCCTGCCGGTGACATCGGTGTGGGTGCCCGCGAGATTGGTTACCTCTTCGGTATGTATAAGAAACTGACTCACGAGTGGAGCGGTGTGCTGACAGGTAAGGGATTGGAATGGGGAGGATCGAAGATTCGCCCCGAGGCAACTGGATTCGGTGCCCTCTATTTCGTTAATGAGATGCTGCAAACTCATGGTCTCGACATCAAGGGCAAGACTGTGGCAATAAGCGGATTCGGCAATGTGGCATGGGGTGCAGCCACCAAGGCTACCCAGTTGGGAGCCAAGGTGATTACCATCTCGGGGCCTGACGGCTACATCTACGACCCTGAGGGCATCAGTGGCGAGAAGATTGACTATATGCTCGAACTAAGAGCCAGCGGCAATGACGTTTGCCAGCCATACGCAGAGGAATTCCCCGAGGCAACATTCGTACCGGGAAAGAGACCATGGGAGGTGAAGTGTGACATCGCACTGCCTTGCGCCACACAAAACGAGGTGAGCGGCGAGGATGCCGACGCACTGTTGGCCAATAAACCACTCTTGGTGGCTGAGGTGTCGAACATGGGTTGCACCGCCGAGGCTGTTGACAAGTTTATTGCCGCTGGACAATTGTTTGCCCCGGGTAAGGCAGTGAATGCGGGCGGTGTTGCAACATCCGGACTGGAAATGACGCAGAACGCTATCCGTCTGTCATGGTCGGAGGAGGAGGTTGACAAGAATCTCCACCAGATTATGCACAATATTCATGAGCAATGCGTAAAATATGGCAAGGAGCCCAACGGATATATCAACTACGTTAAGGGTGCCAACATCGCAGGATTCATGAAGGTGGCTAATGCAATGATGGCTCAAGGAATTGTATAAGTTTAATTAGGAATGAGGAATTAGGAATGAGGAAT
>CALZMK010000163.1 GCA_945788545.1 uncultured Prevotella sp. | reverse complement strand
TATTGTTGTGCGACGGTTGTTCTATTGTTGTGTGACAACTGACACACAAGTTGGGCAAGTCAATTCGATTGAAAAGACATGAAATTTTTAGGCAAATAGAAAAATTACTTGACTATTGCTTTGCAATAATGGATTGATTGTTTATCTTTGCAAAAAAATATGAAGTTGCTTAAGGCCAGACGATGCATTCTTGAAGAAGTATCTACTAATTATTAATAAAAATCAATCTATTTATGAAAGAAACATTCAAAGCGGTCGGTTTCTTCATCATGTTCTTACTGTCTGCCCTGCCTGTTGCGGCGGCAGACTGGAGCTATGATTTTGAAACTGCGAAGAAGGACATTGGCAACCAGTTCCACGAGCACCGAGAAGTGACATTGAACGACATGGTATGGAAGATATACTGTGTCAGGGACAATTACGACACAATGGACTATGCCAACGGCAAGGGTTCCATGCGCATATATGGGACAAAAGCCTCATCGGACGGTATGCCCTACGTGGAGATGAAAAACAACAAGGAGGGCGGCATTGGTGTGGTCTCGTTTGATTATAGGGCATACGAGAGGGAAAAGGATACGCAAACGTCATGGATCGTGCAGGTAACGGTGGATGACGGGCAGCATTGGCTGACCATAGGCAAGCCCTTTACCCCTACCATGGAGGTGCAGACCTTTGAGGCCAAGGCCAACAAGGAGAATGCCCGAATACGAATCGTCAGGGAAGACTACGCGACCTTCCAATGGAAGGGCTTGGGATTCACGGCCAGGTTAAACATCGACGACATGTCCATCACCGACGCATCAGCGGTAGACCCGAACGTGCCCGCAATTGATGTGGAGAGCAACAACTTGAATTTTGGACAGGTATACAAGCTGGAGACCAAGACAATCACGTGCAAGCTCACTTACAAGAATCTGACGTCGCCCATCAAGCTAAGTATGGACGACAATGCCGCCTTCAGTTTGTCAAAGGCGGAAATCCCGGTGAAGGATGGAGAGAATGAGGATTTTGTCAACATAACTTTCGCCCCCAGTGGCTATGGCGCATACAAAGCTGTCGTAACGCTCCAGTCGGGCGACGTGGAGACCTTCATTTCCCTTTCGGGCGTAGGAGTCAGGAAGCCCGGCGAATATGAGTATAGCGGCGGAAAGGGAACAGAAGAGGAGCCTTATCTGATCTCCGCGGCCACAGACATAGCGGATTTGTCTGAGGCCGTGAATGACAAGTATACCTACGAGGGCAAGTTCTTCAAGATGACGTCTGACATTGACCTTTCTAGCGTTGCAAACCTGCTGCCGATAGGCAACAATTTCGGGTCGGCGGGAGCCACGATCAAGACCTTTTGCGGCACCTTTGACGGGGATGGGCATACCCTCACCAACCTCCACATGTCGTACCAAGGAAAGGAAAAGATAGGGGTCGCATTGTTTGGCGTCATCCAGGGCGCCACGATCAAGAACCTCACCATCGACAACAGTTCAATACAAGCTGACGCTCTCACGGGCGGCTTTGTGGGGGCCGCGATGGGCGGCAAGGTCTTGAATTGCCATTTGGGCGAGAATGTGACCATCAACAGCACACACCAGGCCTACGCCGCAGGCATTGTGTGCGGGGCGTTTGGAGACTCCGTGATGATAAGCGACTGCTCTTCGCGGGCAAGCGTCTCTGCCGTGGGCATGGGCGTGGCTGGAATCTTAGCCAGTTGCGGAGTGGTCGGCAATGTCGTGAACCGATGCGTGAACTATGGCGAGCTGTCGTCGAACGCGGGCGTTGTGGGCGGCATCGTCGGACAAGTGGAGGATGAAGGAAGCGTGGCCATCAAGGACTGCGCCAACTTCGGCAAGATTACCTCTCCCACCAATGCCGGTGGAATAGCGGCGCTCTTGTCGCCCTCGTCATTCGGTCCTCTCAATATATCTAATTGCTACAACAACGGCGACTTGGATTGCTACGACAACGTGCACCCGATCACATTGCCCGTTACGGGTGAGATGTCTGCCATACACATTGCCAACAGTTATTATTGCAGTGACAAATACACGGATGAGGTGCAGGGCGCCACAGGAAAGACAACCCAGGAAATGAAGAGCGATGCGTTCGCGAAGCTGCTCAACAATGGCAGGAAAGGCCCGTGGGTGCGTTCGGATGGTGTCAATGGCGGCTATCCCCTTCCCTCCGACACCGTATCGTCAGGCTCTGTTGCCGACAATTGCGTCTTGGTGGCAGACGATGTCACAGTGCCGCAATATGCCTACTACAGGATGTTCATCAAGAAGTATAGTGGGAAATTGGCGGATTATGTAGCGGCGAAAAAACGTATTGTCGTAAAATACGAGTCCGACAATGAGGATGTCGTGGCATCGTGGGGAAACTCTTTCAAGACGGTCGCAGCCGGAGAGGCGAACGTGAAAATGCGCGTTGCGGGTTCGGAGAATGGTTCCCTGAATGCCTTCGACGAGAACAATGTCCTTGACGAGGTCTCTTTCCATGTGAAGGTTGCCGACTTTGTGGACACGCCGATTCCGCCTGTCAACATTTCCTGGGGCACAGGCAAGTCTGAGGCGATGGCAACGGAAGAGTCCGCAGGACACCAGCTCTTCACCGAGAGCTATTGGAAGATGCACCCCTCGGTGAGCGAGGAGGCGCAAAAGGGCATTGAGGTGTTCCTGACCGACAACTTCGAGTTCCCTCTGTCGATGCTCTACTTCAATTCCCAAGAAGAGCTGATCGCATCCGACCTCATCGTCGCCTCGTGGGAACGCGTCAAGACTCCTGTCATCTCGCCAGTCTGCAAGCTGCTGAAGGAAAAAGGATTCAAGGACATGGGTCTTGATCCGGAAACGGGTCAATGGCTGATGTACAACCAGGACATGCAAACAATGGCTACGTGCGGCCTTGTCATTGTGCAAAACCAGAGCTATTACTATCTCAGCCTGTATTACGAGCCGCAAGTCCCTGCCCATATTGACAACATCGGCATGGAGAAGGATTTCCCCAAGATTTCGGTCAGCTATTCTGATTCGGGAATCGGTATTACGGCAGATGGGCATGTAGGGCAGAGGATCTCCATCTTCGGCATCAATGGAAAGTGTCTTGCCCAGGCCGTTGTGAGACAAGGTGAGAACTTCTTTGAGATTCCATCGAAAGAGCCCTTGGTGATAAAAATAGGAAACTGCGCCCCGGTGAAAGTCATCCGTTGACTTTAGGCTGGTTCTATAAATTAGGCTGATAGAATAATCGATAAAGTGCAGTTGTCGTTTCGGCCGTCTTCTGCATCTATCGGTCTCAAAACGTCAAGTTTCATCGGTCGTGTAGCTCGCTACACTCCCTCTTCAACTTACGTTTTGAATCCCGATATCTTGCAGAACCTTTTCGATAAGCCAAATGAGCAGAGCCAAGCTTGCTTGGACTCTGCCATGGCGAGAAAAGGTGGGCGCTGGACCAATACGACTCGACCTAATTTATAGAACCAGTCTTTGACGTGGCATAGTCCACAAGGAGGAAATGTCTCCTGTCGTGCAATACGGGAGACATTTCCTCCACTCGCTGAATCGTTATCTAAGAAATCTTATGAACAATAGAATGTCAATATAAAAACAAAGAACATGATGATGAACAAAAACAATACAACAAGATGCCTGATGACGCTCCTGTTGGGTATGGGTATGGGCGGCGTTGTCAGCGCGCAAACCTTTTCGTCCATTGGCGAGGTCAAGCAGCTCACCTCCGATGCGAACGTCACCATCAACTTCCAGCCCAATACGGTGCAGGTGGCCGCGCAGGAGAAAGATGAATACGGCAATGTGGGAGGCACTTATCTATGGGATGGCAAGGACGGATTGTTCCTATTTAATTCCATGGCGCCATCATGGCCCATCAATGACCTAAAGGTTGGGGATTATATCAACGGGACGCTGTCGGGAGAGTGGGAATACGACTATTGGGACATTTACAATGCCGATGGAGAGATAAGCATCGGGGCCAACGCCCCGCTCGTGCCATTGAAGATGGCGGGGAATGACATCGTGGAGAATGGGGCATACAACAAGTTTGGCCTGTATGAGATAGAGGGCGTCTTCAATCTCGACCGTTTGCAGTTCACATCCGATGATGGGGTTGTGTTCAGCTTGGAGGACAATTTTCATCAGCAGTTGCCCGAAGCCTCCAGCCATGGAACCCTGAGGGCAATGTTCTATCAAGGTGAGATTGCCAACTACCTCTGGCCCTACCAAGCCAATGCCTTTGCGCCTGACGACAAACCGTTCACATCGCAGCCTACCATCTCTTCGGATATGGTTTACAGCATTGCCGACTTGAAGAAATGCCTCACAAGCACGAGGCTTGAGATTAAGGATGGCTATCAAATCCAAGTGGTCAACGTATTGGGCAGCGCTTATTTCCTCTGGGATGGGGAACAGGGCTTGTTGTTCCATGATGCTTCAAACAAACTCGCAGACAAGATCCACGAAGGCACCATGATCACCTCCGGCACTCTGCTCTGCGACACGCGGGCCGGTTTTTGGGGATGTTTGGGATCGGAAGACTTGGTGGTGGAAGACAACCAGGAATACCTCAAGCCGGTGGACATCAAGCTAAAGGACCTCTCGCCGGCGGACCTGTTTGGCTATTTCAGGGTGTTTGGCCAAATAGAGAAAGGAAAGTATGGCAATTACGTCTTAAGGGACGGTGACAGGCATATCGCATTGGCTGACCTCTTCAATTACGGAATTGATCTTGAGAAACTCGTCGGCAAGCAAGGCTACGTAAATGCTGTGTACCACGTTGTGGGCAACCGGCTTATTCCGCATCCCGCAAACTTTTTTGAGGAAGTGACGGACGGGGTGGCTTCCACCCGACTGTCAAAACAGGAGGCTTCAGCCGGGAAAATCTTTACGATAGACGGTAAGAGAATAGCAGACATGTCAAGTGCGCCAAAAGGCATA
>CALZMK010000162.1 GCA_945788545.1 uncultured Prevotella sp. | reverse complement strand
TATGCAGTCAATGCAGCTACAGCCGAGGCCAATCCTAACAGCGTATCCAACTATTACTCTGTCAACAAGGATTATGCTGCAATCGTTGCGCTCGAAAATACCAATATGGGTTATACCTATTCCCTTAGCGCAATGGTCAACAAGCACTTCAACTTTGGTCTTGACTTCGCCCTCTTCGGCAACCGCCTGACGGGTACTGTCGAGGCATACCGCACCACCACCCGCGACCTCTTGTTCGACGTGGCTATACCCTCAGTAACCGGTTTCACCTCTATCCGATCCAATGTAGGTAAAATTCAAAACAGCGGTATCGAACTTACTTTGACCTCACGCAATATCGTGACCCAGGACTTTGAATGGACTACAACCTTCAATATCTCGCACAACAGCAACAAAATCAAGTCGCTCACTGGTAAAGACAGCGACGGTGACGGTGTGGAAGATGACATGACCGCCAGCAGCCTCTTCATAGGCGAGTCGCTCTCTGCCATCTACGACTACAAGGTGGACGGTATCTGGCAGGTAGGTGACGATATTCCCGAAGGCTTCTATCCGGGTAACTATCGTGTAGTGGATGTGACCAAAGAAGGCAAAATCAATGCCGACGACCGCACTATTATCGGTAAGACTGACCCCGCCGCCCGTATGGGACTGTTCAATAAGTTCCGTTACAAGAGCTTCACCTTGAGTTTCTTCATCAACTCCATCGTCGGTGGTAAGAATGGCTATCTCGGACAGAACACTAATCAGGTACGACCAGACGACAACGGAAAGCGCTACAACCACTTTACAGAAGAGGCCGACCTTTTCTGGTCACCAAAAAATTCTGGTGGCATCTATGACCGTGCCGCACAGAACGGTGCTCTTGGCGACAAGCCTCACCGTTATGAAAAGCGTGACTTTGTTCGTCTGCAAGATGTGACACTCTCATACGACCTGCCAAGAGCATGGCTCTCCAAAACTGGTATCATTGAAGGTGTCAATGTATATGTGAATTGTAAAAATCTGCTGACCATCACAGGTTGGCACGGATGGGATCCTGAGCCTGATATGACCTGCCAAGATGGAAACGGACGAGACATTATTACTGGTAGTGGCTATGCCAACCGTCCTGTGATGAAGAGCATCACTTTCGGTTTGAATGTGAACTTCTAAGGAAATTATAGGATTAAAACATTATAATATTAAAGATAGAAACTGTTATGAAGAAATATATATTCCATCTGATGATGGTTGCAACAGTCCTTACCACCACAGCCACATTGGTGAGCTGCGACGAAGACAAATTCTTAGAGGAAAAACCTCTTGACTTCATGGGTGGTGACAACTCTTACCAGACAGCCGCTGACTTTGACGCCGCTGTCAACGGACTCTACAACTTAGTGCGCCGTGAGTTCTATTGTGGCGACTATGGGGTGATGAACGCTTATTTGTGGCGCACCGATTTCGCAATCCAGGCAGACCCTCCTATGTCTAACTTGGCAGCTGACTTGAACCCTACCGCCAACAATCCCAAATGGCACTGGGAGAATCTGTATAAGTTGGTGGCGCAAGCCAATACGCTGATTACCCGTGTGCCGGCTTCATCGCTCTCCGATACTGACAAAAAGATGTATGAGGCAAAGGACGACTGTTCCGCGCCATGGCTTACCGCACGCTATGCTACTACTATGGTGGTGTTCCCCTGCAGTTGGAGGAAGTGACTTCTCCCAAGACCGACTATGTCAGGGCATCGAAAGAGGAGGTGTTGGCGCAGGCTATCGATGATGCCCTTTTTGCTGCCCAGAATCTGCCAGACATCAAGGACGTGAAAGACGGTGAAGTCAGTGCGCCCGCCGCACAGACGCTTCTTGCTGAACTTTATCTGGCTGCCGGTGAAAATCAGAAGGCTGTAGATGCTGCCACACTGGTCATCAACAACCCGGCATTGGCTCTGATGAAAACCCGATTTGGCTCTCGTGCCACAGAGGAAGGTGACGTATATTGGGATCTCTTCCGCCGCGACAACCAGAATCGCGCCAGCGGCAACACTGAGGGCATCTGGGTTGTTCAGATTGAGCCAAACGTAACTGGCGGTGCCGGCAACACGGGCAATGCCTTCTGGGTGAGCGGTGACTTCTGGCAGGAGCGCTGGTTTGGAATACAGACGGGACTCTTCCGCTTCAGGAACAAAGCGGAGGGAAAAGAAATTGCCGCTTTCACATGGCCCGTCGGCGACTACACGGGCGGTCGTGGCATCGGCAACTATTACAACACAATGCACTATTTCCTCGATATCTGGGGAGGTAGTGAGGATAGCTATGACTTCAAGAACGACATACGCAACTCTATCTATAACTATCCGCGCAAGTATGCTTTCAACAACGATGATTTCAAGAGGAATTATGGCAGTCTCTTCGGCGACACGCTCGACATTATGCATCCCAATCTGCCCGAAGGTTGGGAACTGGTGACCGGCGAAGACAAGCCTGGCATCACATCTGCCCCCAACGCCATCCCAAACCGATATATGGGGGCCTATCAGACCAAATGTACATCGCCCTACAACCACCCCGATGCTCAGTATCAGAACAAGTCCATCTACCTGCTCACGGGTTCTGCAGGCAAGACCTATCAGGACCAGTACCTCTATCGTCTGCCCGAGGCTTATCTGCTGCGTGCCGAGGCATACGTGAAGTTAGGCCAAAAGGACAAGGCAGCCGCTGATGTGAACGTCATTCGTAGCCGTGCCCATGCTTCCGCAGCCACAGCCGACCAGATGAATATGGACTATATCCTCGACGAACGTCTCCGTGAGTTTGGTATTGAAGAGCAGCGACAGATGACACTCTCACGCACCGGCATGATGACCGAGCGCGTCAGGAAGTACAATCCTTATTACTCAGCCGCACATGCTGCCGATGGCAAGGACTTTGACAGCCATTATGCACTGTTCCCTATCCCTCAGTCATTTATCGAGGCCAACACCGATGCCAAGATAGAGCAGAACCCTGGGTATTGAGGTTTTGAATGATAATTCATCATACTTTTACATAATAAATTCCGAGAAAAGTCCGCTCTTTTTGTGAGCGGACTTTTTTAATAGTATGCTCGGCATGAGCTTATTCTAATAGGTGCAAGTCCCTAACAAGCCCTAATAGCGGGAATTGTATAGCCAATAGCAAGGGTGTCCACTGCGAGGTGGAATCTGAAAGAAGCTGGCGGCAAACATCTGACCTAACGTACAGAAACTTCATATAAGGCATTTGACCATGGATGAGATTGCAAGACAAATCAAAGTCCCATAGCTATTCGGAATGGTTGGTGTAAATGAAGTGGGTATAAGATGGAAAGAATAAGCCCTTATCCGAGGAGGTCTCACGGACATGGCGATTAGTTGCCTTTACGAAAGTCATGGAGTAAAGCTTGCCGTGAGAAGTCAGCAGATGCCATAGTAGTGGAGTCCTCGATAACGCTCCATGAAGGGCAGAACCTATAAATTAAACGATAGTAATTGAAACATACCTTATGAAGGAAAGAATGCAGAAAACATTGGCAGAAGTCAAGGGCTGCCCACAGAAAGATAGGACGGAATCCGAAGGATATGTGGGAGTGCAGACCTTCATGTGGATATGTGAAGACAACATCGTGGAAGTACCATTCGACAAGGAACACTTATTGGAGCGCATCATCAGTCCTGATAACCTACTCAAAGCCTACAAGGCAGTGCAGCGTAACAAGGGCTGTAGCGGTATCGACAAGATGTCATGTGAGCAAATGCTCCCTTGGCTCTTGGCTAATAAGGATGCCCTAATCCGTTCCTTGCTTGACGGTTCATACCGTCCGAACCCAGTAAAAAGGGTAGAGATACCCAAAGACAATGGAAAGATGCGCCTGTTGGGCATCCCCACGGTCATAGACCGTCTGGTTCAACAAGCCATCAACCAGACCCTAACTCCCATCTATGAGCGTCAATTCTCTCCAGGAAGCTACGGCTTCCGTCCGAGAAGAGGCTGCCATGATGCCCTAAGAGGTGCTCAGAAAATAATCGATGATGGCTACATTTATGTGGTTGACCTCGACTTGGAGCGTTTCTTCGACACAGTGAGCCATAGTAAACTCATAGAAATCCTCAGCCGCACGATAAAGGACGGTAGGGTGATAAGCCTTATCCACAAATATCTCCGCAGTGGTGTGATGAACAAAGGTATGTTCGAGGCAAGCGAGGAAGGCACTCCCCAAGGAGGACCGTTAAGTCCGCTCTTGAGCAATATCATGCTCAACGAGTTGGACAAGGAACTCACTCGCCGAGGTCTCCCTTTTGTTCGCTATGCCGATGACTCGATGATATTTTGTAAGTCCAAGCGTGCAGCCAAGCGTGTGAAGGAATCCGTAACCCGATTCATCGAAGGAAAACTTCATCTGAAGGTGAACATGGACAAGACGGTTGTGTCCTATGTGCAAGGTATGAAATACCTTGGCTACTCCTTTTATGTGATGAAAGGCAAATGCCAACTCACGGTGCATCCAAAAGCTAAAGCCAAGATGAAAGCCCGACTTAAAGAGTTGACTTCCCGAAGCAATGGTTGGGGATATGCCAAGAGGAAGCAAAAACTTGAAGAGTACATAAGGGGGTGGGTAGGTTACTATCACCTTGCCAACATGAAACGTTTCCTCATGAAAACTGACGAGTGGCTAAGGCGACGGCTACGTATGTGTATATGGAAGTCGTGGAAGAGGGTGAAAACGAGAATTGCCAACTTGGTAAAGTGCGGTATTGACAAATACCAAGCTTACATGTGGGGCAATAGTCGTTTGGGTTATTGGTGCATAGCTGGCAGTTACATACTATGTCGTGCGATAACCAATGAAAAGTTGAGCATGGCAGGCTATGCTACATTGACGGGTTCATACCTCGAATGGTATCCAAAATAGGAACCGCCGTATGCGGAACCGCATGTACGGTGGT
>CALZMK010000161.1 GCA_945788545.1 uncultured Prevotella sp. | reverse complement strand
GAAAGGCTGTCATATCAGCCACCATGCCCAAAGAAAACGGCAGTAAAAGTACATCATTGACAATAACTTGCAAGTAATTCAGTTGCCTGACTTATATACCTTCTCGTAATTGCGCTGCATACTGACTAATGAGAAATTGTCTTCTGCATACGCCATTGCCTTTGCTCCGAGAACCTCTCTCGACATCGACGGCAATATCACGTTGAAGATATTAAGATAGGCATCAACATTGTTGTTTTCCACCTTTAGAGGCCAGTCTTCAGGCAGGGTTTCACCCAATCCCGGACAATCATTGATGATGTTGGGAAGTGCTGACATCGATGCCTCTATCGCCACTATACTAAGTCCCTCAAACTCAGATGGCATGAACATATAGTCGAATGAGGAGAGATAGGATGACAGTGAGAACAGCGGTGGATTTATGCTCACGTTCTTCTGTTCGCCCAATCGACTGTGGATGAGTTCTGACAAAGAACCATCGCCGAAAATATGGAAATGATACCGTTCGTCATCCCTCATTGCCCGCAATACCTCGACAAGGGTGGATATTCCCTTCTGCATTTCAAATCGCCCGGCAAAGATGACGTTAATCTTACCATCCACAAGATGAGGATAGCAATTGCTATCCGGTTTGCCCACACCATTATATATAATAGGTGTATCCTCGCCGAATCTCTGCAGATATGACGCTCTGACAGATTGGGATATAGCGATATTGCATCCGTGGGAAATAAAGAAACGCTCGCATACATTACCGATAAAAGATTGTCCTGTCCATAGCACATTGTTGTGTATGGTTCTCACAATCTTGCATCGGCGGGCAATAAAAGGGAAAAGCTTTACAGATGCCACAATGCACATATCAGGCACCTCGGTGTGTGTGTGGATAACATCAGGATGCCAACGCAACCATATAAAAAGCATGCGCAAAGGGAAAAGAAGAGCGGCAATACGCTCAAAGAGAAAATGAAAACGGATGTCGGGCATCCAAGCCCTATGGCATTGGACACCCGCATCCGTTAGTTCGTTGATAAAGTTATTAGTAAACTGCGATTTTCCACGCATTGTCTCCACGATATGGTATTCCATATCGTCAGTCTTCGACTTGGCGATGCTTGCAGCTACTCGCTCTGCACCGCCAAGGTCGAAATGAGATATGATGTGGAAAACCTTCAAGTCCTAACTCTTAATTCTTATTCCTTAACGTCCTCCGGCAACATGAGAATCTCAGCCCTGTTGCCCGACTTTAGAATTTCGCCTACGATAGCGGAGATGGTCTCAGGAGTCTGTGCATCCACAACGGCATCGTAGTTAGTATCCATGTCAATACCGTAGTTGGTGTAGAGGTTGAGAATCTGCAACCAGTAGTTGTTGGTCTTTCTCTGGTCAGATATGCTCTTGTGCATATATTCCTTAACCTTCTGCAATTTGTCGGCATCAACTTTCTTGGTCATACCATTGATTTCCTTGTGCATGATGTCGAACACCTGTCCTGCCATCTCTGGCTTGAGCGGACAGTAAGCCAGAATTCGTGTCATATCCTCGAAATCATTCTTCGAAGTTCTTCCTACGGCACCACAACTGTAAGCTGCACTTGCATCCTCGCGGATAGCCTTCAAGTAAATCATACTAAGAATCTGTCCGGCTATAGAGGTGCGCACTGCGTTCTCCTGTGAATATGGCACATCAAGAGTGTACCACTCCACGATGGAGTTAGCCTGCGGTGTCTCCATCTTGCGCTTGAAGTGGTTGATTGCCTCACCCTTATAGTGGGTGACGATATTCTTACCCTTTACAACCTTCTTCTGCGATGGCAGCGATGCAATATACTGCTCGATGAGCGGACGGATTGTAGCCTCGTCATAGTTTCCCACGATAGTGAATGTGAAGGCTTTGGCATTGGCTGTCTGCTCCTTGGCAATCTTCAGTATGCGGTCGTAGTTGATGTCCTTCAGGTCAGCCAACTTAAGGTCGCGGTCGTACAGGTTGTGTGCTGTCAGAGTGGCTGTAACTGAATCGTTGAATGCTGTCTCGGGAGATACCTCTGCATTGCGCAGTGTTGTCTCAATACCGCTCAAAAGGCTTGCAAACGACTTCTCGTCCTTCTTTATATTGGTAAAGTAGAGATGTACGAGCTGCAGCATTGTCTCTACATCGTTAGGAGTAGAAGAACCGCTGACGTTCACACGTGTTCTTGACACATCGAGAGAAGCACTTGCAATTTTGCCGGCAAGAGCCTTTTGCAACTCAGTGTTAGAGAAGTTGCCAAGTCCTGAGGCATTCATCGCATTGGCAAACACCTTGAAGTTGATGTAGTCTTCCTTGCCATAGAGAGATGCGCCACCGAATCCCTCAGCTGAAAGCAGCACTTGGTCTTTCTTCAGGTCGGTCTTCTTCAGTATCACCTTTGCACCATTAGAGAGTTGCAGTTCGGTGAATCCGAGTTTGTCGTTCTTGATTTCTTTCTTAATAGAGCCCTTCTTAGGCATGGTTGTCATGATAGGCTCGTCCTTCACGTTGTCCACGTATGCCTCTAATTTCTCTGCCCTTACGTCTGCAACAGCCTTGAGGA
Organism: uncultured Prevotella sp.; assembly: GCA_945788545.1. The sequence continues at coordinate 2,385 of CALZMK010000161.1, read as the reverse complement.
TACTTTCCTTGGTGGGATATACCTTTCCTTCCTTCTCATTGTTGAAGTTGATAATAACCACGTTGGAGTCGTTCTTCTGTGCCAACTGACCGAGCAGTTGGTTGATAGCCTCCACGGGGATATTGGGCACAACCTGCTTCATCACCTGATAGTAGTCATCGAGCGACGGGATTGGTTCATTGTCGAGGAAGTGCTCCTTATACTCGTTAACAAACTGCGAGTTATAGCGCTTGTCCTTATTGCTGTAAATTTTGTCGAGCTTGCTTGTATAGTCCTGCACATAGCGCTTGTATTCAGTGGGAGTGATACCAAATTGAGCAGCACGCAGTACCTCGCGATATACAGCTGCAAGCGACTCCTCGATGGTCTTGCCTTCCTTGGGCACTGCCACAATACCTATTGCATCCTTAGTCTTGGCGAAAATGAAGTTGTCGTATTCCATCTCACCGCTCACATAGGGACAAGCGGGATCCTGCTGCAACTCTGCGAGACGAGTGTTAACAGTTCCGATGGCAGCATTCTTGATATAATCAATGAAAAGATACTGCATATTGCTCTTAATCTCGTCGGGGATTGGGTCGGCCTTTATGAACATCTCAATGAAATTGATAGTCTGCTCCTTGTCCTTGTCAACTACAACGATTGGCTCAGCGTTGTCGGGCACTGCCTCGGCAACAACAGGTGCGGGGTTCTCTGGCATCTTGATAGAGCTGAACATATCCTTAATCTTCTGCTCTACATAATTAACGTCGATATCACCTACAACGATGATTCCCTGATTGTCAGGACGATACCACTTCTCATAGTAGTTGCGCAACTCCTGATACTTGAAATTGTCAATCACCGACATCAAACCGATGGGGTATCTCACTCCATACTTACTTCCAGGATAGATAGTAGGCAGATTGCGCTCAAACATACGTGACGAAGCACTTGTTCTCATGCGCCATTCCTCATGGATGACACCACGCTCCTTATCGATTTCCTCAGGTTCGAGCAACAAACCGTCAGCCCAGTCGTGGAGAATAAGCAGACAAGAGTCAACAACATTTTTGTCGCTCGACGGTACATTACTTATATTATATACAGTCTCGGCGATACTTGTATAGGCATTGAGGTCGGTGCCAAACTTAATACCCTTCGACTCACACCATCTGAGGATTCCATCACCTGGGAAATGCTCAGTGCCATTGAAGCACATGTGCTCAAGGAAATGGGCAAGACCGCGCTGCGACTCCTCCTCCTGAATAGAACCTACCTTTTGGGCGATGTAGAACTCTGCACGGTTTTCAGGCCATGCATTGTGACGGATGTAATAAGTTAATCCGTTGGGCAACTTGCCGATTTTCACATCCTTATCCACTGGAATAGGAGGCATCTGCTGTGCCATAGTTACCACTGCAAACAACAGCAGTACCAAAATAGAAAAGAGTTTTCTTGTTTTCATCATTATATAAAATTTAAATTTCATCTGATATTAAGACGTAGTATCAATATAAATAGCTACACATTTGGATAATTTTTTTTATTTTTTTAATTCTTCATTATTAATGTAAGTCCATCACGCAGGGGTAATATCACTTTCTCCACCCTATCGTCGTTAGCGATGTAGTCGTTGAACGACTTTATGCCTTGTGTCTGGTGGTCGTTATCGTATTCATGTTCCACTACATGTCCGTCCCAAAGAGTATTGTCGGCGAGGATAAATCCCCCCGGACGAAGTATCTTAAGCACCATCTCATAGGTCTCGATATATGTGCGCTTGTCACCATCTATGAAAGCCATGTCGAAGGTTACCCCTAGTTTTGGTGCTTCGGTGATGGCATCTCCAATGATAAACTCTATCTTGTCGGCAACAGACGAACCCTCAATCCAGGGACGGGTGAAGTCTTCCATCTCGTCGTTTATCTCAAAGGTATATACCTTGCCGCCCTCATCAAGTCCTTCAGCCAGACAGATGGCACTATATCCACTGAATGTGCCCACCTCAAGCACGTTCTTAGGTCTCACCATCTTCACCATCATCTTAAGCAAGCGTCCCTGCAAATGTCCGCTTGCCATTCGTCCATGCAGCGTGTGGATATTGGTGGCGCGATAAAGTCGATAGAGATATTCTCCCTCGGGCGAACTATGCTCCCGGACGTAACTCTCTAACAATTCCTCATTCCTCATCCCTAATTCCTAATTCCTCATCCCTAATTCCTAATTCCTAAAATTCCCTCAACTGCCAATCTATAGCTGTCAAGTCCGAATCCGCATATCACTCCAAGGCAGGCGCATGATATATAGGAATGATGACGAAACTCCTCGCGCTTGTGCACATTTGATATATGCACCTCGATAGTAGGGCATTTCAGCGAGCGGATACAGTCTTGCAAGGCAATG
>CALZMK010000160.1 GCA_945788545.1 uncultured Prevotella sp. | reverse complement strand
ATAAAGATCGACAATGCCGCACAAAGTGTAGGCGGAACTCCGCTCAACGACAAGCTCTACAAGTTTATCGACAAGCATAAGCAACTCGACAACAGAATGAGCGAATTGTCGCACAAGCAGAGTCAGATGATGCTTGAGGGTGTGGATGAATTGACTATCAACGAGAAACTCAATGCCGAGGCAGAGAAGATTGCCGCCGAGGAAGACAAGTTGGTGACATCGTTCATCGTGGAGAACTTTGACAACGTGCTCGGGCCGGGTGTCTTTATGATGATAACAAGTGGATTCAATGTACCGGTGCTCACACCCCAGATTGAGGACATCATGAGCAAGGCCACCGAAAAGTTTAAGAACGACCCATACGTGAAGGAATACTATCAGGTGGCATCGGATAATATGGCGAAAATGCAGGGACTTGACGAACCGCAGAAGAAATGAGAACACTGATAAAAAACGCCACAATCGTCAACGAGGGGAGCATAAAGCATGCCTCATTGGTGATAGAGGATGATATTATAAAAGAAATTTGCGAAGAAGACATGTTGCCCGTGGTGTCAGTTGATGAAGTGACCGACGCCACGGGTTGCTATGTTTTGCCGGGAGTAATTGACGACCATGTGCATTTTCGTGAACCGGGAATGACCGACAAGGCTGACATTGCCTCGGAGAGCAGAGCAGCAGCAGCCGGGGGAGTGACATCGTATTTCGATATGCCCAACACCGTGCCGCAAACAACTACAATCGAGGCATGGCGAGACAAGATGGAGAGGGGGGCTAAGGATAGCGTGGTGAACTATGCTTTCTTCATTGGAGCCACAAATGGCAATGCCGACATTCTCACTTCCATCGACCGCCATGCTGTGCCGGGAATAAAGCTCTTTATGGGTTCCTCAACAGGAAATATGCTGGTTGACCGCAGGGAGGCGCTCGAAAGGGTGTTCCGTATTCCCGGTATGCCAGTGATGACTCACTGCGAGGACACCGCCGTGATAAATGCAAATATGGCAGAGGCAAAGGCAAAATATGGAGATGACCCCGATGTGGTGCATCATCCCGAGATAAGGAGCGAGGAAGCCTGTTGGAGGAGTACGTCATTAGCAGTGGAAATGGCGCGAAAGTGTGGGGCAAGACTGCATGTAGCCCATGTCTCCACGGCACGCGAACTGCAACTATTTACACCGAATGACCCGCAGATAACGGCAGAAGCTACAAGTGCTCATATATTCTTCTCAGAAGAGGATTATAAGATAAAGGGAACAAAGATAAAGGTTAATCCTGCAATCAAGACGAAGACCGACATGGAAGAGATACGTAGAGCTATGGCCGACGGAAGAATATCTGTTGTGGGCACTGATCATGCCCCTCATCTCCTTGCCCAAAAACAAGGTGGGTGTGCCAAGGCTGCATCGGGAATGCCAATGGTGCAATTCTCGCTGCCGGCGATGTTGTCACTGGTGGATGAAGGGGTGCTTACCATAACGAGGGTGGTGGAACTGATGTCGCACAATCCTGCAAGGATATTCGAAGTGGCACAACGTGGATATATCCGCAAGGGATACAAGGCCGACCTTGTGATGGTGAGACCAGATTCCCAATGGACAGTTACCCTTGAGGGCATTTTGAGCAAGTGTGGATGGAGCCCGATGGAGGGATGTACATTCAACTGGCGCGTGGAGCGCACATGGTGCAATGGACATTTGGTGTATGCCGAAGGACGGGTGGATGATACCGTTAGGGGAGAGGCCATAAGATTCCGAGAATGATGGAGCGCCACAAACTGACATATGACATCTCGCTTTTGCGCGACTATATCAACTGGCCATATTTCTATCATGCATGGCAATTGAAGAATGCAGATAAGCAGATGGAAATAAAGGAAGAGGCAATGAGAATGCTCGACTCTCTCGAAGATCGTTATCATGTCTATGCGCTCTTTGCCTTGGGAGATGCCAACAGTGATGGCGACGACATTGTATTTGAGGGAGTGCGACTGCCTATGCTCAGACAGCAACATTCCACCTCTGCAGGTGAGCCCAACCTCTGTATGGCTGACTTCATAAGGCCATTGACACATGGAATAGCCGACCGTATGGGTGTTTTCTGCACAACCGTGGATATGGGTTTGGAAAAGGATTTCGACGGCGATGCTTACAAGAAGATGATGGTGCAACTGATAGCCGACAGATTGGCTGAGGCTGCCGCCGAGAGAATGCACGAAGAGGTGAGGAAGACGTATTGGGGATATGCTCACGACGAGAACTTGACGATAAGTGAGATGCATGTCGAGAAATTCCAAGGCATCCGACCGGCTGTAGGCTATCCGTCATTGCCCGACACAAGTATGAATTTTGTGCTCGACGGCATTATCCATTTTGCAGATGTGGGTATAAGACTTACTGAGAGCGGAGCCATGAAGCCACATGCAAGTGTGAGTGGGTTGATGATTGCCCATCCAAAGGCGAGGTACTTCATGTTGGGAAAAATCGGTGCCGACCAAGTGGAAGATTATGCAAGGCGCAGGGGAGTGCCCATCGAACTGATGAGGCGATTCCTTGCGGGAGTGACGGAATGACACCTATATACCTTAATTATATATATGTAATGATTAAAAACTGAAATGATAACGAAAATAGCTATTCTGTTGATACTGATGGCGGTGGTGCCCGACTTGTATATCGACCGCCGTTTTCTCAGTAGGATGAAGGGAAGGCGGGCAATGCTGCGCAGACTGTTGTGGTGGCTGCCCACCTTGGGCATGATTGTCTATACATTGGTGTTCGTCTTCGACCGCCAGTTTGCTCCCTCTGACATCAGACTACTCAATGTTTATCTCTTTCTCGTGGGATTGCTTGTTACCCCAAAGTGCCTCTTTGCCCTTTGCTCGGCATTAGGATGGGGAGTGAGAAAATTACTGCGCCGCAAGGCCAACTACGGCAATCTTGTGGGAATAGTGATTGTATTGCTCAACTGGTATGTACTCTTCTATGGCTCTTTTGTGGGATTCGACCAGATTACCGTGAGGGAGGTGACATACGAGTCGGCTGAATTACCCGAAGCGTTCGATGGATATCGCATAGTACAGTTTTCCGACGCCCATGTGGGTACATATATCGGTGGCAGAGAGCATTTGTTGCAAGCCGTTGTTGACACCATCAACGCCCAGAATCCTGATGTTGTTGTCTTTGCCGGCGACTTGCAAAACCGTGAGCCTCAGGAGATACTCCCATTTATTGAAGTACTTGGCGATATCAAGGCAAAAGACGGAGTGTTCTCGGTGATAGGCAATCACGATTATGCCGACTATATCGAAGCCACTCCAACCCAAAAGATACAAAACGAGAAAGAGACGCGTGATATGGAGATAAAGATGGGATGGCAACTGCTTGTGAATGAGCATAAAGTAGTGAGACGTGGAGCAGACTCGATAGTAATAGCAGGTCTTGACAACGACGGCGACGGAAAGAAGTTTCCGCAGCGCGGAGATGTGAGAAAGGCATTAGAGGGTGTGACCGACAGTGCGTTTGTTGTAATGGCAGAGCACGACCCGACATGCTGGCGTCGCAAGATATTGCCAGAAAGCAGAGCCCAGCTCACATTGAGCGGACATACCCATGCCATGCAGTTTATGATTGGCAATTGGTCGCCGGCATCATTCGTTTATAAGGAGTGGGGCGGACTGTTCAGTGAGGGCGATAGGGCTCTCAGTGTGTCAACTGGCATAGGAGGTTTCATCCCATTCCGATTCGGTGTGCCAGGGGAAATTGTTGTTGTCACCTTGAGAAGGTTGAAAGTTGAAGGTTGAAGATTGAATGTTGAATTATAAATAAAGTTTTTTCGATGAAATACTTATATTGGATTTATCAATTGATAATAGCAGTGCCGGTGGCAATCATTGCCACTATTTTGACAGCTGCGGTAACAGGATTGGGTTGCTCAATCGGCAACGGACACATTTGGGGTTACTATCCTGGACATTGGTGGGCTAAGGTGATGACAAGGGCTTTCTTGTTGATGGTGACTGTTGAGGGCCGAGAGAACCTCGAGAAGGGACACTCGTATGTCTTTGTGGCCAATCATCAGGGTATGTTCGATATTTTCCTTATTTACGGTTATCTCAACCGCAATTTTAAGTGGATGATGAAGCACCAGTTGAGAAAAATGCCTTTTGTAGGCTATGCCTGTGCCAAGTCGCATCAAATATTTGTTGACCGACGCAGTCCAAGTAAGGTGAAGAAGACAATTGACGAGGCCCGTGAAACTCTTAAAGATGGAACAAGTCTTGTTGTGTTCCCCGAGGGAGCACGCTCCTTTACTGGACACATGGGGAAATTCAAAAAGGGAGCCTTTATGCTTGCCGACGAACTTCAGTTGCCGGTGGTGCCACTGACAATCAATGGTTCGTTCAATGTGATGCCTCGCACTCGAGATTGGCATTTTGTGAAATGGCACAAGCTAAAACTGACTATCCACCAACCAGTCTACCCTGTAGGTCAAGGCCCGCAGAATATCCAGGCTGTGATGCGTCAAAGCTATGACTCGGTGATGAGTGCATTGGTTTCGGAATATCAAGGATATATAGAAAACCCCGACCAATAATGGTCGGGGATAATTGTGGAGCTGGAGGGAGTCGAACCCTCGTCCAAACAGGGAAACCATACGCTTTCTACATGCTTATTCCTGACTTCGGTTTTCGTGCTGCAGCAAGACCAGGACCACCAACTGCAACCTTATCCTCAAAGATTTCATCTGCCACACGAGGCTACGGCAGACTATTCCCGATTTTCCTGCACCGCTTGGCCAACCGGATTCGGAACAACATCCTGTTGAGCGATGTCTCGTCCCATCACCTTGTGACGGGATAAAGCCAGTAATCTACTGTTCTTCGATTAGGCAGCGAGAGCGTACTTGTTTTCGCCAATTAAATTTTTGTCCACTCTGATTATGGAGGTAGCCGACGAGACTCCGCATGCTTACGTACCATTTCGGCCCGCTGTCAAATCCAGTCAACCCCATG
>CALZMK010000159.1 GCA_945788545.1 uncultured Prevotella sp. | reverse complement strand
ATGCGCCAGAGAGAAACGAAAAGATGACAAAACGAAACCCATATTTTAAAATACTTTTTCGGTGGGAATTAATAGAACCCACCTTATATATATATTATGTGTGTGTGAGCGTGTGTCCCGAGCCTTTCATTTCACAAGGCAACCGTCCAGTGCTTCTTTCAGGAAGTTCTTCATGTCCTTGTTCATGTGCTGGCCTATGAATACAAGCTTCTGCATGCGGTCGCCGTACACCTCGTCCCAGTCTGCCCTCAGTTTTGGCTCGGCATCGAGGAGACGCTGGAGCTGGTCTTCGGGCATGGTGGCATACCACTGTCCGCAGTTGCGGAGGTTGAACTGCTTGCCTGCCTGCTCAAAGATGTAGCAGATGTCTTCCTCACTTTTGAAATAGCAGATGCCCTTGGCTCTGATGATGTCGCGTGGCCACAGGCGAGCTACGAAAGCGTCGAAGAGGGTGAGGTCGAATGGCTGGCGAGCATAGTACACATAGGTGCCTATGCCGTACTCTTCTGCCTCGCCGTGCTCATGGTTGTGCTGGCAGTGGTGGCAATGACAGTCTGGACCATGATGGTGGTGCTCTTCGTCATGTTCATGGTGATGGTGGTGCTCTTCTTCCTCTTCGTCATGTTCGTGGTGATGGTGGTGATGCTCTTCTTCTTCATCATCATCATCATCGTCCTCCTCTTCATGATGGTGCTCATGTCCTTCTATCTCGCTTATCCATCGGGCAGATGTGGCCACACTGTCGAAGTCAAACATTTCGGTGTTGAGGAGCTTTTCCAACTCCACATCGCCATAGTTGCACTCGATGATTTCGGCCTTTGGCTGCAATGCGCGCACTATCTGCTTTAGTTTGGCCAGATCGTGTGGCTCCACCTCGGCTGCCTTGTTGAGCAGGACGATGTTGCAGAACTCTATCTGCTGTATGACAAGGTTCTCTATGTCTTCTTCTGCTATCTCATTGCTCGTCAGTCGCTCTCCGTTGCCAAACTCGTCCTTCATCCTCAGAGCGTCCACCACGGTGACTATGCAGTCGAGCCTTGCGAGGCCGTCCTTCCAGTATCGAGGCTCCATGGTAGGGATGGAGCAGATGGTCTGGGCTATGGGGGCAGGTTCGCAGATGCCGCTTGCCTCTATGACGATATAGTCAAACTTCTGCATGGCAGCTATCTCGCTGAGCTGCTCCACGAGGTCCATCTTCAGAGTGCAGCAGATGCATCCGTTCTGTAGGGCTACGAGGCTCTCGTCCTTTTGTCCCACCACACCACCTTGCTCTATGAGTGCGGCGTCGATATTCACCTCTCCTATGTCGTTGACGATGACGGCAAATTTTATACCCTTCTCATTGCTGAGTATGCGATTGAGCAATGTCGTCTTTCCGCTGCCGAGGTATCCTGTCAGCAGCAGCACAGGTAAATTTCTCATTGTTCCTATGTGTGTTTTGATTTATAAGTTATACTGTTTTGATTGCGATGCTTTTTCCCCTGGTGTACCTTGGGGCGAAGGTGGCATCTTGCTTTATCGGTGCAAAAGTACGCTTTTCTTTTGTGTTTCGCAAGCATTTAGGGGGATAATTGCATTTTTTTTATATGCTCCACTCCTTGCGGCGAAGGTCATAGTTGGTCGGTGTGGCATGTCACTGCCTTCTTAGTGCAATCCTTTTTAATTCAGCATGTTTTGTATTTCAGAACCATTAAAAATTGTGTCCGTATGGTGAAAACACGTCCAAATGGTAAAAAATATAACGTTTTATTGTTTACAATTCGAAAAATCAACCTATCTTTGCACATGGTTGTGGCCAATGCAAGGCCTTGACTTCCTAAATAATAATAACATAGATATATAAATTCTTGAAAACTTTCTGCTTATGAAATCATCTAATCAGAACATCTGGGGCGCACTTTATCTCGTGGCAGCCTTACTGTTCGCAGCATCATGCAGCGACTACAATCCTGACATGTCGGAAGGCAATCTTACGAAGGAGGAATATGAGAAGGTAATGGAATTCACCAAGAACTTCAAACTCCGATATGGGGAAATTGCGCCCGATAATGACTGGGGATTCGGTGAACTGGAAGTGAAAGGGAGCAGGGGAGTGAAAGGAACGAGAGGTGTGCTTACCAATAAGAATCAATGGTTTGACAAGACTACTGGTAAAAGTACAGATGGTGCTGTAATTCCTGGCATGCCTTCTGCGATAGATGGAAGATATATATTGAAAAGTAGCGGAGGCGGACAAGAAGTTAAGATGTACGACACTTACAAATCTTATGATGTGAGCAACCAGATACCAGCTGGTGACGTCACCGATGAAGAGATAATATACGTTTCTGAATGGTTCCGTACTCATCCGAAGCCTACTTCTCAAGCTGTGAATCTGAGTGATTTCTATGTCCAGAGTGTTTCATGGGACTATGATAGACAAACATACCCTAATGGAAAAGAAGTAACTCATGTAACATGGTTAGATGGCAATAATGTTCAACAGTCTCGTAAACTAGACTACCGCATGGATCACCTTTTGTGTGTGTCATACAGCAATTCTGACGGCAATCACATCAATAACATGAACAATGGCAACACAAACAAGGCTGATGTCAACAATGATATCAGTAAGATAGATAGCACAGAATGCGGCCAGTTGTTTAAGTACAGAACAATGGAGCGCTACAAGTGTGATAAAGGTAAAGGCGAACCAAATGTTACATCATTCAAAGCTCATAACAGCGATGACAGTCGTTATTTAACTAATTATGTTTTGGTGCATCTGGATTTTACAGGTCCGAAGAGTGGTAAGCACTACTCTGGGGATTACTTGGCATTCGACTATAGTTTTGATAAAGATGGTCATGTATTGAAACCAGATGGCTACTACAGCAACTGGATTTTCAAGATATCTCCTGCTTACCCACCCACTACACCCGACCCAGAACCCACCACCGAGACAAAGCGTGTGATGTGTGAAGACCTTGGCAACACATACGACTTCGACTTCAACGACCTTGTCTTCGATGTTTACTATACATATAAAGACAAGACGAATATTACAGCCCACATCACCCTTCAAGCTGTGGGAGGTACGCTGCCTATCTATATTGGCACAGACACAGCAGACCCCACAAAAGAACTTCATTATCGTATGCTGGGCCAAGCATCCTCTTCTCCTATCAATGTTGCGGCAAGCAATGGCGTGACTCACTCATCTGTATCATTCACCATGCCTGCCACATCGACTGACCCCAATGACATAATAATCTGTGTGGGTACAGCTGGCAATGAGGCAACAGACAAGATTACCATCCTCCCTGTAAGCGGTAGGGGAAGCAACCTTGCTCCGCAGAAGATATGTGTGCCTGACTCTACAAAATGGTTGAAGGAAAACATGCAGATAGAGCAGGGCTATCGGAATTTCGACAAATGGGTTAAGGGAGAAATTAAAGAATCTGAAGTTTGGTCTAATATAGACCCTAAATATCTGTACGAATGAGTCTATTTCAACTCACACCATATAATAAAAAGATTGGCTATGCGCACCATTGCGCATAGCCAATCTTTTTTCATTTTCAAACTGCCATCTTTCTATAGTGCCTTTTGCAGTCGTCGGGTTATGTCCTCCCATGTAGCGTCGGCTTCCTTGCGGTAGAGACGCTGGTTGGTGGTGGGGGAGTTGAGAGGCCCGAGGTGGCGGAGGTAAGGGCCGAGCTTGTAGTAGTCGAGGTTGGACGGGTCGACGAGAGGGGAGAGCTGTGTGCGTCCGCTATACCATGCCGTCTTTATGGTTGGGTAAGTGCGGTGGATATAGGCGGAGAGTTTGTTTACCGTTTCTGGTTCTGCATCGCCTCCCATGAATGCTATGCACGTGATGTCGCTGCCGTATTCCTCCATGAAGCTGTCGATGGCGTCTGTCGTGAGCTCGCTGCCCGTGTCCGCCCAGAGATATGGGCTGTGGCAACCGGGACAGCGGCAAGGACAGTTGGATATGTTGATGGCGAGAGTTACCTCGTCAGGTATCTCTTGAAAAACTATTGAGGAGTTGACGTATTTCATTCTTTGGTTCATGTCCTGTAAGCAATCTCTCAGAGCGGTCTCTCTTTACAGGTAATTCAAAAGAATTGTGATTAATAGAACTGGTCTAAAGTTTTCCCTGAGCGTAGTAACGTCTTGATGCCTCTTCCTGACGTGGCTTTGAGAAGTTGCTCACGCGCTTGAGGTAGCCGATGATGCGTGTCATGTAGTCTATGTTCTTAGAGTGGCAGTGTGGGCACTCCTTGAGGTATCGCTTGTCGATGTGGCCGCAGTCGTTGCAGACGGTGTTGGGGATATTGAATGTGAAGTAGTTGCATCCTTCCTTGGCTGCCACGCGGAGAAGCTGTGCGTACTGCTGCTTGCTCAGGTGCTCTTCGAGGTTCATGTGGAGGGCTGAGCCGCCAGTGAGGTGCTCGATGTATGGCGCGCCATGGAGCTTGAACTTGTCGATGACGGTGAGTGAATCGTCCTCGACGATGTAGAAGTATGAGTTGTAGCAGTCGCGTGGAACGAAGTAGCCGTCTTCACGGTCCCACTTTGCGTGCTTCACTCCCACGTTCTCCGCTGGAATCATCTCGCAGTTGAACATGACTTCCTTTGTGCGGTATTGCTTGTTGTACTTCTCTATGATTCCGAGGATGCCCTGGACGAAGTTCTTGTAGTCATCGTTAGGAGTTATCTTAAGTCCCATGAACTCAGCCGCTTCTACCAGACCGTTGATGCCTATGGTGAGGTACTGGCGGGAGATGTTGATGTAGCCGGCGTCGAAGAGTGGGAGCATGCCGTGTGACTGGAGTTCCTTGAGGTTCTCATTGTAGGCGAGCTGCACTTTGTGGCAGAGGTCGACTATGTGAGCAAGATACTCGTGGTAATCCATGTTGTTGTTGACGGCATACTGGATGCATCGGTTGAGGTTGATGGTCAGCACGCTCTTCGAGCCTGTTGACACACCTCCGGCTCCGAGTGTGTAGCTGAAGCCGTTGTCTGTTATCT
>CALZMK010000158.1 GCA_945788545.1 uncultured Prevotella sp. | reverse complement strand
AACTGATAACGTCACCGTCAACGTCACCAGAGAATGAATATAAAACCGACAAGGGGTATCATGGCATGACCATGTACGGCGGTACTGCCGACCTTGCCATAATCCGCGAACTGCTAATAAATACCATAAAGGCTACCGAAACTCTTGGCATTGACAAAAATCTGAGAGCAAGGATGAGCAATTGTCTCGACAAACTGCACCCCTATCAGATTGGCAGCAGGGGCAACCTCCAAGAATGGTATTACGACTGGGAAGACTGGGACTGGAAACATCGCCACCAGTCACATCTCATCGGTCTGTATCCTGGAAGACATATCACCAACAAACACGAGAATCTGATGAAGGCATGTCGTAAGTCGCTGGAAATCAAGGGTGACGAAACAACTGGATGGAGCACAGGATGGCGTATCAATCTATGGGCTCGACTCAAGGATGCCGAACAGGCTTATCATATTTACCAGAAATTGCTCACATACGTAAGTCCCGACAACTACAACGGCGAAGACAAGCGTCGCTCGGGAGGTACATATCCTAATCTCTTCGATGCCCACCCACCATTCCAAATCGATGGTAACTTCGGAGGAACAGCAGGTGTGTGCGAGATGCTCGTGCAAAGCGACGGAAACATCATCACACTACTTCCTGCACTGCCCAAGGTGTGGAGCAAAGGCTCTGTTACAGGCATACGTGCCCGAGGAGGATATGAATTATCTATGAAATGGGAAAACTCTATGGTGACTGAACTGAAAATAAAATCAGTGAAGAAAGGTTCCGTTAAGCTACACATCAATGGAAGAGCCAAGACCATTAAGACTAAAGCCGGCAAAACAACAAGAGTCATTTAATATCTACCCCATGAACAAGGAACATATTATCAACACCAATTTCCGCATAGCGCAAGAAGACCACTCGCAATCCGACTTCATTGCCGATGACATCATACTGAGTGACAAACTGACATCGCTTGCCATAACTGCACAACCACGCAGGATGACTTTCATCCTCGTGGCATTATGCACCGAAGGCAATGCGCAGTTTACAATTGACACACAGAGTCATGACGTGCATAAGAATGACATAATCATTATCTCCGACCGTCATGTCATCGACAATTATATGGCCTCAGATAATGCCTCAGGACTCGCAATGATGTTGTCGGTAAACTTCTTCTACGAGGTAGTTAAGGACGTGAGAGACGTGTCATTGCTCTTTCTCTTCTCGCGCAACCATCCGGTAGTGTCGCTCAACGAATACGAAGTACACACATTCAAGGAATATTTCTTTTTCCTGAAGAAGAAAATTGCAGAAACAGACAACCACTTCAAACGCGACTTGGTGAGAACATTGGTGCTGGCAATGTTCTACGACTTGAGTAACGTCATCTATCGGGTGCAGCAAATAGAGTGCAAAAGACAGACAAGAGCCGATGCCATCTTTACCCAATTTATCAAACTTGTAGAAGACAACTACAAGCACGAGCGCAGAGTGAGCTGGTATGCCGAACAGATGTGCATCACCCCAAAATACCTGTCGGAGATTGTAAAGTCGGTAAGCAAGAATACTCCCAACGAATGGATTGACAAGTATGTCACCCTTGAAGCCCGGGTACTCCTGAAAACATCAACAATGACTATCAAGGAAATCTCCGACGAACTTCATTTCGCCAACCAGTCGTTCCTTGGCAAATTCTTCAAGGAGCATGTAGGCATGTCTCCATCAGCTTATCGCAAACAATAAACAAAGGTGGAAAACATCTAAAAAAGGCACATAATAGTGAAAATGAAACAAATTGTAAAGTATTAGCTACAAATATGCAGCTCTTTCTAAGATTATATTATTAACTTTGCACCCAAAACTTACGCACTTATGAACAACAACGAAATATTATCTGACTATTATCAGAAAAACATTGCTGAGATGAGAGGGTTTGCAAAGAAGATTGTCAAAAACGACTTCGTTGCAGAGGATATTGTGCAGGACTGCTTTGTCAGGATGCTAAATATCAAGGAATTCATCATCGAACGAAGTTTGCCCGCCCTTGTCCATAAGACACTTCGCAACATGTGTTTCGACTATCTCAGATGTTGCTCTTATCGCCAGCAGGCCTGTCAAGGGCTTGCATACATACAATCATCATGGCATGATATGGAGTCAGAAATATATGCCCACGACCTGAGCGAGAAACTTGAGAGAGGTATTTCGACAATGTCTAAACGTAATCAAATAATATACAGAATGAGCATTTACGAAGGAAAGAAGGTGGCAGATATCACCAAGACCTTGGGTATAAGCTACAAGGCAACCGAGAATTGTTTGGGACGCGCACGTGCCGAAATGCGCTCATTTATGAGAATGTGCATGTCTTTAGTATTCATTATAACAATGTCGATTCCATCGCTCGCAGCCGACAAATTCGTTGGTTTCAACGGAGGCGACCTTCACCTTAACGCCAATGGGAAGGTAAACATTGCCGTGGATGATAAAGACCATGAGGGAGTGAGAATAGCTGCCCGCTCATTGGCTATCGACATTAAGAACGTCACGGGATGCAATGCCTCTCTCGACAACAACAATGCCACCATCATTGCTGGCACAATAGGAGCGTCACCCGTCATCGACAAAATTTTAAAACAGAACAAACTCACCGACCAGCTGAAAGGCAAGACCGAAAAATTTATCATCACTGTCATATCCGCCGATAAGTCTCTCCCCCAAGGGGGAGCCGGAGGGGGACTTCTCCTCATCGCCGGCAGCGACTACCGTGGCACCATCTTCGGGCTCTACGAACTGTCGCGCCAAATAGGTGTGTCGCCTTGGTATTGGTGGGCTGACGTGCCAGTGGCAAAGCATAAGGACATATATATTAATAAAGGTATATACACCGACGGCGAACCGGCAGTGCGTTATCGCGGCCTATTCCTCAACGACGAAGCTCCTTGCCTCACATCGTGGGTGGAGAACACGTTCAAGACCAAGAACGGCGGACATGAGTTTTATGCCAAGGTATTCGAACTCATACTTCGCCTGCGCGGAAACATGCTATGGCCTGCCATGTGGGGATGGGCATTTTATGCAGATGATCCTCTCAACCAGAAGACTGCCAACGACATGGGAGTCATCATTGGCACATCACACCACGAACCCATGGCACGCAATCACCAGGAATGGGCTCGCCACCGCAAAGAATACGGAGCATGGAACTACAACACCAACAAGGAGGTAATCAAGAAGTTCTTCCGCGAGGGTATAGAGCGAATGAAGGGCACTGATGATATTGTCACCATCGGTATGCGTGGCGACGGCGACGAGGCAATGAGCGAGGAAGCCGACACCCGACTGCTCGAACAGATTGTGGCCGACCAGCGCAAAATCATCGAGGAGGTGACTGGCAAAAAGGCAAAGGAGACTCCACAGGTGTGGGCTTTATATAAAGAGGTGATGGACTACTACGACAAGGGTATGCGTGTGCCCGACGATGTCATCATGCTGCTCTGCGACGACAACTGGGGCAACGTGCGCCGTGTGCCCACAGCCAAGGAACGCCAGCACAAGGGCGGATGGGGACTATACTATCATGTTGACTATGTGGGAGCTCCACGCAACAGCAAGTGGATAAACGCCACTCCCACCCAAAACATGTGGGAACAGCTCACTCTCGCCGCCCAATATGGCATCGACCGTCTGTGGATTCTCAATGTGGGCGACCTCAAGCCTATGGAATATCCCATCACTCTGTTTATGGACATGGCATGGAATCCTAAGCAATACGATGCCGCCACACTCACCAAGCACACCGAGGCGTTCTGCCGCCAGCAATTCGGTTGCTGCCAGGCTGAAGAAGCTGCCCGCATTCTCAACCTCTGCTGCAAGTATAACGGACGCAGCACTGCCGAGATGCTCGACGCCACAGTATATAGTACCGAAAATGGCGAATGGGCCAAGGTGGTGGCACAATACGACGCGCTGGAGGCCGATGCCCTCCGCCAGTTCGTCTCACTCAAGGAGGAATATCGCGATGCCTATCGCCAAATAGTGCTCTTCCCCGTACAGGCTATGGCCAATCTCCATCGTATGTATCAGGCAAAGGCTATGAACGATATGCTCGTGAAGGCTGCCAATGGTAAGTATTCGGAATATACAGCTGCCGAAATCAACTATTGGGCAGACCGTTGTGCCAATGCTTTCCGTCAGGACTCACTGCTTTGCGACGAATACAACACCAAGATGTCGGGAGGCAAATGGAATGGTATGATGATTCAGAAGCACATCGGATATACATCATGGAACGATGATTTCCCACGTGACATTATACCAAAGGTGGCTCGTGTGGAAGCAAATACAGATGGAGGCAACATCATCCCCTGTATCAATGGCATCGCCAATATCGAGACAATGGCATATTATGAGAAGAAGGATGCAGCTAATGCCCGATGGACTGAAATCCCATACATGGGTAAGTCGCGCTCTGCCCTCTCCCTTCAGCCATATAATGCCTCCATCGACGGAGCGTCACTTACATACAAGTTCTCTTGCTGTCCGAATGCCAAGGAGGCCAGCATCCATATCGTTGTGAAATCCACTCTCGACTTCCTCAACCAAAACGGTTTCACATATAGTGTAAGTGTTGACGGCGGTGAGGCACAAGTAATAAACTTCAACGGCAATCTCAACGAAAAGCCCGAGAATATCTACGACACGTACTACCCCACTATCGCCAAGCGAGTGGTGGAGAACACTATCACCGTCCCCCTCACCTATACATCCGACGGCACTCACTCCATCACCATCACTCCCAATGCCCCGGCAATAGTGTTCGAGAAGATTATTGTTGACTGTACAGGACAAAAACAAAGGGTTTCACATCTGTAATACAATATTATAACGGTATTTATATAAACAACTCTTATAATTCGATGCCTTTTATATAAAAGCATTTGAATCTTTGAGTTATTTCTATTACAATTTCTATATAAACCCGTCATGAATTTGCAAGTATAGAGTTTCTTGTTTATATTCCCCACTGCGGAACGTACATTCCGCAATGGGGAAC
>CALZMK010000157.1 GCA_945788545.1 uncultured Prevotella sp. | reverse complement strand
TATACACCTTGAAGCCCTTTCCGTTATATCCCGTCCTCTCCTGCCTGAAATAGAGCGGTCCCTTGCTGCCCGTAAGGATGTCGCCCAGCCATACGAACAAGCATACAAAAGGATATATGGTACAAAGGAAGAGCAAGGATACGACAATATCAAACGTTCTCTTTGATATCTTGCACTTCAGAGTGTTCATAGGCTCCTCGCGCAACTTAATCATGTTCACCTTACCCAATGTTGTTATCACCATGTGTCTCTTGGGATAACCCTCCATTGTGGGCACAAAGAAGAACTCAATGAAATTATCATTGCATATCTTGATAATCTTGTCAACCTCTGTCTTGTATGTCTCGGGAGGTAATGTACAGTATATCTCGTCGGGATGGATTGTCTTGGTCATGTCAAAGAATTCCTTCATATTGCCTAAGTACTCCAGTTTTTCCGACACCACTTCGTCATTTGCCGGTGCGAAGTATCCTATAACCTTATACCCGCTGATAGCCTGTCCGTAGCCCAATTCCTTGCATAGTCTGGTGGCAATCTTTCCTCCACCAATGACAAGCACATGCTTCGTGTTAAATCCAGACTTGCGCACCATTCTGACTATCTTGTTGCACAACCAATGCCAAATAGCAACAACCACCAAAGTCACTCCAACCTGGGCAAAAATCAGGTATCTCGGTGTAGTCTTATACACCAAAGCCAGCAGAACTACAAAACCGATATACGTTAAAACAGTCTGCTTAATAGCCCTCCACACTACAACCGAAGGCTTAATCTTTCTCTCATGCAATCGCAGCCCCTCAACAGAGATGGCATAACTGAAAGCAATCGCAAGCAACGCATATATTCTAAATCCGATATACGACACTTCACCCATAAGGTAGGACTCTTCCATAGTTCTCATGAGCACGGTGAGAGTTCCTAAATGAATAGCCAAATCAGTGATGAACACCGGCACCTTGAAGTATAAAAACTCCTTAGAATTCTGATCTAACATAAAATCCTATTGTTTCATTAATTATCATTAACCTTATATTACACACAATATAACGCTGCAAAGTTACGATAAAAATCTGAGACTGCCAAGAAATAATCTTAATTTAACTATTTACAACCGATATTTACTTGTAATCCAAGGTTAAAGTCCCATATTCCATTAAAACGGCCTCCTGTGGCTCCCGACCATGATACTCCACTGAAGAACTCAGAAGTTATACCCTCGTAGGCCGTATCAAAATACAGGGAGAAATGCCGGCTGAGACGGTATGTTCCACCAATCCCGGCTCCTACTACTGGGGATAAAGAATCAATGGACCTGTTCTTGCCAAGCCCCATTCGTCCAAATGCATACATATCCCATTTATGGTCCTGTACATAGCCCATGAGTATGTGCTTTGCACTAAGGAGGACATCACAATAGGCCATCACGCATCCACCACCGTCATAGTTGGAGGTGTGCTTCTCTTCATCATACGGCAACCACTTCAGGTTCTTGTTCTCGATAAGGAAATTCTCGAGGTTTAGCTTTCCCCTGACTCCAACTTCCGGAGAAAACCACTTTCCCACGGCAATGTCGAGACCAGTGGTAAAGCCGTCGGGGAAGACATCACTGAAGCTCTTCTCACACGGGTTATACAGTGTCATGTCAATGCCATACTGCAAGAACCAATTCTTCCATATTCCACCACTCTTGAATGAATTCACAGGTGTATCCTTGCTGAATTTCTGGCGCTTACTGCCTCCAAGACGATAAGTGACTCCCATGTCGAGTGTAAAATACATATTACTGCCACTGCCTATACCCGTAGCAGTACTCGGATCCATAGTAAAACCACTCGATACTCCATTGTATGCCACATCGGCATAGAGTCCCCAACGGTCAGACAATCGGAACTGGTTGGCAAGACCCATACCAATCAATGGCGAACCCTTGTCACAGCCAAAGTTATACACTGCACCGGCACGCAGGAACACTTGAGCATTCCATACCCTGTCTTCACGATACTCGCCAAAAACGTTGTGTAAATCCAGCATGGCATCACCAACAAAAGACATGAAGCCTCCCTTGTCATGATTTACTCCTGGTTTGTTAAAAGGAGCAAGCCATTCTGCCTTAGAATCTATAATACCATTATCCCAACATAATTTTCCACGCAAAGCCACTTCTCGTGTAAACCATTTTCCAACGGCAACATCTACACCGAAAGACGTACCCTTACTGAGTGCATCCTTGAAGGCATGACCATGCGGTTTTTGCACCGTCATATCAGCCCCGAACTGCACAAACCAGTTGTCCCAAAACGTCTTAGCACTATCTGCTTGTGCTGCGGCACCTGTGCTACATGCCATCACTATGGTAACGACTAAAGCTCTAATGTTTTTATACTTCATAACATTAACATTATTTCATCAATTAGGCTGCAAAATTACAACTTTTTCTCCTATCTACCAAACAATTCCGTACTTTTCTATCAATTATCACTATATATATTATCATTAGATGACATAATCTGATATTGTCTTGCCATTATGCCAAATGTTTATTCTATATCTTACACGTAATGAATGTTTTTTAACTCTGGCGACAAATTAATTATGGCTATCCACTAAACAAGCAGATAGCCATAATCACAACATCTGAACATCCTATTCAAGGGATGCCAATACTATGCTTTATTTACTTTTATAATAGTTGCTCCATACTTTGGAACATGGATGCTTAGAGGCTGCTTGGATGACAGACAGGCGGCAAACGATTCACCTGTTAAGATATCCTCACCCTCAACGTCCTTACCATCAGATAGTTTAAGGTATTCGAAGGCATGCTCGGGAATATTGAGCTGGACGTCACGATCGAGATTATCGAAGTTGACAACCACTACAAGGAGTTGACGACCCGAACGACGAAGGAACGCATATTGCCTGTCGGGATTGAACGAGGCAGAATGGGCATTGGCATACATAAGGTCGTAGCTCAAGCCCGTGACAATCTTGTCGTTACGGGCAAAGTTCATAAGCTTTGAATAGATATCTGCCAATGTCTTTTCGTCTTCGGTGAGCTTGCCTTCATCAGCACGGCACATGGTATCGACACTCCAATAATCAAAGATGGTTGTGCGACCGTCCTTGCCACTGAATCCTTCCTTGTCCATACCCTTCTCGCCATATTCCTGTGCAAAGTAGTGCATATAGGGACATGAGCGGAACAGGGTGGAGACAACCAAGG
Organism: uncultured Prevotella sp.; assembly: GCA_945788545.1. Next base: position 1,833 of record CALZMK010000157.1, on the reverse strand, counting down.
CGGGAATTGCCTTGAAAGCGTCGCCGGCAAAGAAATCCGAAGCAATGCGCTGCTCGTCGTGGTTCTCAAGGAAGTAGAGCATGTGGTCGGCTATGTCGTCTGTAGATTGCCATGCACCTGTAATGCGGGTGGCACTTCCGCCTGCAGTGATGTCGCGGAGGGTGTCGTACATACCCACCTTATCATATAAATAGGTGAAACCTGCCTCTACATATTGACGATAGAGGGCTGGATTATATACCTCGCCTATGAAGAGATAATCAGGATACTGACGCCTTACCTCGGGAATTACCCAACGCCAAAAATCCACTGGCACCATCTCAGCCATATCGCAACGAACTCCCTCAACTCCCTTTGAAGCCCAGAAAAGGAGAATGTCGCGCATCTTAAACCATGTGTCGGGAACAGGGTTGAAGAATCCGACACCACCGGCATAATAATCGACACCATAATTGAGCTTTACGGTCTCATACCAGTCGTTCTGCCCTGGCTTATGATCGAAATGATCATTACCGGTTGCTTTTGCCGGTTCCTCGTGATAGGGCTCTGAAGTGCCGGCATAGAGGTCGAGATAAGGCTCAAAGGTATTGCCGGGACAATAATAGAAGTTATTCTGCGGGTCGAAACCATTGTTGCAGTTATCATCTGCTCCAAGATCATGCACACCCTTTGGTTTGCAAATCGAGGCATACTGGCGTGCCACATGATTGGGGACGAAGTCGATAATCACTCCAAGGCGTGCCTTACGGGCTCTTGCCACCAATGCCTCAAACTCTGCCATACGACAATCGACATCCTCGGCAAGGTCGGGATCGACATCATAATAATCGGTAATAGCGTAAGGAGAACCGGCATTTCCCTTGACAATGGCAGGATGATTTACCGGTATGCCGTAGGCACTGTAATCAGTCTTTGTGGCATGACGAATGACACCAGTAAACCATACATGGGTGGCACCTTTCTGCCATATAGACTTAAGCACAGATGCGGTAAGGTCATTGAACTTACCGCATCCGTTATCAGAAATGCTACCATTCTCCTTCCTCGTAGTATTTCTGTTGCCATAAAGACGAGGAAGAAGTTGATAGATAATAATCTTATCGTTTGACATGTCGTTGGGTTATGAGATACCGTTGACTGCTACATTCTTGTCGATACGACCAATCATACCCTGAAGAGCCTTGCCAGGTCCGCACTCTGTGAAATCATCAGCACCGTCGGCAATCATGTTCTGCACGCATGATGTCCAGCGAACACTGCTTGTGAGCTGAGCGATGAGGTTGGCCTTGATGTCAGCAGGATCAGTATGTGGCTTACCGTCAACGTTCTGATATACAGGACACTGAGGAGCTGAGAATTCTGTCTTCTCGATAGCAGCCTGAAGTTCGTCCTTAGCAGGCTGCATCAACGGAGAGTGGAAAGCGCCACCCACCTTGAGGGGCAATGCACGCTTGGCACCAGCTGCCTTGAGTTTTTCACAAGCTTCGTTGATAGCCTCAACATTTCCTGAGATAACAAGCTGACCGGGGCAGTTGTAGTTGGCAGGCACGACAACGCTTCCCTCCTTACTTACCTCTGCACAAATCTCCTCAATCTTGTCATCGGGCAGACCCACGATGGCAGCCATGGTAGAGGGTGCTGCCTCGCAAGCCTTCTGCATTGCCATAGCACGAGCATAAACCAGGCGAAGTCCGTCCTCGAAGTTGAGGGCACCGGCTGCTACGAGAGCAGAGAACTCACCGAGTGAGTGACCTGCAACCATAGATGGCTTGAACTCCTCGCCAAGACTGATGGCCTTGATGACACTGTGGAGGAAGACAGCAGGCTGGGTTA
>CALZMK010000156.1 GCA_945788545.1 uncultured Prevotella sp. | reverse complement strand
ACTCCGAAACCGTATCTCGTGTCGGTGGTGGATAATGAGGAATTAGGAATGAGGAATGAGGAATTAGAAGCCAATGAGGAATTCTTCGACCGCTGGATTCGCACATCGCCCGAGGCATATTGCAACACCACCGACAAGGCGGTGCTCTCGCAGGTGCTCAACGACTACGACCAGGAGACACCCGACTTCTATCGATGGCGAGTGGAATACACCCAGGAAGAACTGTCGCGACTGATAAACGAGAAGACCAAGGACGACTTTGGCGACATCATCGACCTCATACCCGTGGAACGCGGAAAGAGCGGAAGGATATGCCGACTGAAAATCGTGGGCACCAAGAAGACGCTCACCCTCGGTAAGGAGCTCGAGATACGCCGCACACTCAGCGACACCCATCTCTATAGCAGTGCCTTTGTCGTTGACAAGCATTTCAGCGACAACGACACCAATGTGCCCTCTGCCTTCACCATCATCGGAGCCGGTTGGGGACATGGTGTCGGTCTATGCCAGATAGGTGCCGCCGTGATGGGCGAGAAGGGTTATCCCTACGACAAGATATTGCTCCACTATTATCGTGGGGCGGAGATTAAGAAGTATTATATGTAGAATAATATGAAACATAGAAATCCATGGGCGTGGATACCCACGCTCTACTTTGCCGAGGGCTTGCCCAATATCATCGTCACCGGTTTGTCGGTGGTGATGTATATGCAGATGGGCCTCTCGGATGCCGAGGTGGGATTGTTCACCGGATGGCTTGCGCTCCCTTGGGTTATCAAACCCCTCTGGAGCCCGTTTATCGACTTGTTGAAGACCAAGCGCTGGTGGGTGCTTGCCATGCAGGCATTGATAGGAGCCTCGCTCGCCGGAATAGCGTTCTCCATCCCCACCGCATTCTGGTTTCAGGCCACTATGTGCCTTTTCTTCCTCATCGCCTTCTGCAGTGCCACCCACGACATTTCCGCCGACGGGTTCTATATGATAGAACTCGACGATCACAACCAGGCTAAATACGTGGGATTGCGCAACACGTTCTATCGCCTTGCCATCATCTTTGTCAACGGTATGCTTGTCTCCCTGGCAGGCATATTGCAGGTGATGTTCCGCGGACAGATACGCTTCACCTGGGCATTGATATTCTATGGCTTGGCGGGCTTGTTCATCGGTTTGTGGCTCTATCACAGTCGGTTTATGCCCCGTCCCGCTGAGGATGTGAACACGAGGCGCACCGTGGCAGAGGTGACATCTGAATTGAAAAACATGTTCATCACCTTCTTCCAGAAATTCGACCGCCGTGGCACTCTCATTGTCATGCTCTTCCTGTTGTTCTATCGCTTCCCCGAGGCATTGCTCAACACGATGACAAAGACATTCATGCTTCGCCATAACTATGTCGGAGGATTGGGACTCTCGCCTCAGGAATACGGACTTGCCAACGGCACCGTGGGGCTCATCGGCCTACTGCTCGGAGGCATCATCGGCGGTGTCCTCGTCAGTCGCGACGGTATGAAGCGCTGGCTCTGGCCTATGGTATGCGCCATCACATTGCCCGACGTGGTGTATATCTACCTCAGCTATTCGCTCAATTCCAACCTCATCGTCGTGTCTTCCTGCCTCTTCATCGAGCAGTTTGGCTACGGACTCGGATTCACCGTCCTCACCCTCTACATGCTCTATTATAGTCAAGGAAAATACAAAACCTCCCACTATTCCATCTGCACCGGCATATCCTATCTCGGACTGATGCTTCCCGGCATGCTTTCGGGATATATAAAGGATATGGTGGGCTATCGTGTTTTCTTTATCATCGTGATGGCATGTTGCGCCATAACCTTTGCCGTGACAGCATTTTTGAAGATAGATCCCGACTTTGGCAAGAAGGATAAATCCTCCCACGAATAGGATTTTCCCTATGCGAAATAGGAATTTTATCTATTGATAGTTGCGAAAAAACGACTATCTTTGCAGCGACAAAAGATTATTAACGCATTAAAACATAAATGATTATGAAAAGACTTTTTACAAATATCACAATGGTGATGATGACCCTCGCAATGGCAATGACATTCACAAGCTGCGACGAGGATGTTGACCAGGCATACGACCTCAACGGAACATGGGAAGGATGGATTCAAACGACAAGGTATAGCGACCGCTTCAACGACTATACCGAGAACTGGGAGACCAAGATAGTGTTCGTTCAGGATGGTGATTTCTCACGTGGCGGCTATGGTATAGAATACGACTGGAGTCCGCGTGGATATGAATATGCCAACGAGTTTGAATGGCATGTCCGCAACGGCAGAATCTATATCTATTATGATGATGGTTCTGACATTGTCATCGACAGGTATTCACAGTCGAGAAACCGTTTCTCGGGTATCTTCTGCGATGCACGAACCTACGAGGATATAGCCTCCTTCCAGTTGATCAAGACAAGCGACAATCGCTATTGGGCTCCCACCCGCTCGGTCAATCCTGCCCCCACAGACAGTATTAAGGGACCAAGGAAATAAATTTTTTAAACCACAGAGATAAAGAGATTAAGAGTGTTCATATTATGAAAGAGATTGAATGCCTTTGGCATTAGGAGTTTATAGAGGGGCTACGCATTTATGTCTGACGCATGAAACTCTGCGTTCTCCGTCGCTTGCGACCAACTCTTAAAATACCCCATAAACTCTTTTCCTCTTAATCTCTGTGGTTCAATATTTAATCCCTCAATTAATACAAATACTTAAAAATGCTGAATATTTTTGCGATATTCAGCATTTTTTTATACCTTTGCACCTTATAATACGCAAAATGACAATGGAAGCAAGCAAAAAGATATTATTGGGAATGAATGTTGACGAACTCAAGGCGTTTGTCGTGTCACTCGGTATGCCGGCTTTTACAGCCAAGCAGATAGCCAAGTGGCTGTACGACGCCAATGTGAAGAACATCGACCAAATGACCAATATCTCCAAGGCCAACCGCTTGAAACTCAGTGAGAACAGTGAGATAGGAGCCATGCCTCCGTTGGATTGCCAAAAGTCGAAGGACGGCACCATCAAGTATCTCTTCCCCACGGCAAGCGGCAAGTTTGTCGAGACAGTGTATATCCCCGACGGCGACAGGGCCACACTATGTGTGTCGTCGCAGGTGGGCTGCAAGATGAACTGCCTCTTCTGCCAAACCGGCAAACAAGGCTTTGAGGGAAATCTCACCGCAGCCGACATCCTCAATCAGATATACTCGCTGCCCGAGATTTCGTCCCTCACCAATATCGTGTTTATGGGTCAGGGCGAACCGATGGACAACCTCGACAATGTGCTGCGCGCCACACAGGTGCTCACTGCCGAGTGGGGTTATCAGTGGAGCCCCAAGCGCATCACCGTGAGCAGTGTGGGCATAAAGAACAAGCTCAAGCGATTCCTCGACGAGAGCGAGTGCCACATCGCCATCAGTATGCACTCGCCGCTCCACGAGCAGCGACTCACCCTCATGCCTGCCGAGAAGCAGATGGCAATATCCGACGTTGTGGCACTGCTCAAGCAATATGACTTCACCCACCAGCGCCGCTGCTCCTTCGAATACATCGTCTTCGGCGGTGTCAACGACTCGATGGTGCATGCTCGCGAGATAGTGCGCCTTGTGGATGGACTGGAGTGCAGGGTAAATCTCATCCGCTTCCACACCATCCCCGACGTGCCCCTGCATGGTGCCGACGACAAGAAGATGGAAAACCTTCGCGACTATCTCACCAAGCATGGCGTGTTCACCACCATACGTGCCAGTCGCGGACAGGATATCTTCGCTGCCTGTGGATTGCTCACAACAGCCAAGAAGAACAATGAGGTGTAGGTGGCGTATATTGGCAGTCATCCTGCCCTTGCTGTTGGCGTTGCTCTCGCTTGCCTCGTGCGACGATGGTATGAGCCTAAAGCCCCGCAGCAGTGGCAACCCCTATGATGTGGTGCTGGTGACATCCGACGCAAGAGTGCGCTCGATGATATCAAGGATGATGCAAACGCCCCTTGCGGGATTGCCCCAGGACGAGAGCGCCTTCGATGTCAGTCATGCCGCCGACGCCACGTCACTCGAATCCTCGCGCTATGCCAGGGCGATAGTCGTTGTGGATATCGACGAGGCCCGCCATTCCGCCACAAGGTTGAGATATGAGAAGGATGTATATGCCTCGCCGCAGATGATTGTGTATGTCGAGACCCCGTCGGCCGACTCTATTGCCGCCCACCACGGGCGCATAGGTCGCTCTCTGCGCTCATTGCTTTCGCGATTCGAGACCAACGTGGCATTGCGCCATCTGCGCAAGTCCCATTCGCCGGCAAGGGAGAAGGAAGTGGAAAAGGCAGTGGGCTGCCGACTCCTCATTCCCTCCGACATCACCAAGACCAAGCATGGTAAGCGCTTTATATGGCTCTCCGACGATGGCAGTGTGTCGATGCGCAACCTCTGCGTGTATTCCGCCCCGGGCACCGACGTCTCCTTGGAGCGCATGATGTCACTCCGCGACAGTGTGATGCGAGTCAACATCAAGGGCGAGACCGACAGTATGTATCTCACCACCGAGCGGCGCATTGCCCCCACAATGAAGACACTGCATGTGGGCGGACGCACGATAGTGGAGATGCGAGGCCTGTGGCAGATGCATGGCGACATCATGGGAGGCCCGTTTGTGAGTCATACGATGATAGACTCCCTTCGGGGCGTCACCGTCACAGCCGAGGCGTTTGTCTATGCCCCCGGCGAAGAGAAAAGGAATATAATCAAGAGAATGGAGGCTGCGCTCTATACGCTCAGTCTCGAACGATAAAACAATATATACAACATCATCTATGGAAGAAAACAAGAAAATACGCGTTGCTATCACCCATGGTGATACTAACGGCATCGGATATGAGGTAATCCTCAAAACATTTGCAGACCCCGAGATGCTCGAGCTCTGCACTCCGATAATCTACGGTTCGCCCAAGGTGGCAGCCTATCACAAGAAACTGCTTGGAATCAACACCCAGTTCAGCATTATCGACCGCGCCGAGGAGGCAAAGGACGGACGT
>CALZMK010000155.1 GCA_945788545.1 uncultured Prevotella sp. | reverse complement strand
GAGTTGCCGCCGTTCCAGTAGAGCACGTTCTGCTGCTGGCTGGCGCAGAAGCAGTCGGGAGTCCAGGCATACCAAGAGTTGGCAGGGCCATAGATACCCTCGGGCAGGTCTATCACCTCTGTCTCCAACGTATATGGATTTACCTTCATGATTCGCGTGTCGGCCTGTCCGCTGCCCGAAGAGCTGGCAAGGCTGAGCCACAGGTTGCCGTCCTTGGAGAGCACTACGGAGCCGAAGCCCCAGCCTTCTACGCCCTCGATGACCTGCTCCACCTGGTCGGTGGCAGGATTGATGACGAGGAGTCCCTTGCTCTGGTGTACGGCAAAGACACGGTCGCCCACACGCACCATGTTGCCCACCTGTCCGCTGTAGAGCTGGTCGTAGGCAGAACCGCCGATGTTTTCAGAACCCGTCACGGCTCCCTTCAGTTCCAGGTCGTCGAGGTCGAGCACATAGATACCGTTGCTTGTGCCCACATAGCCCTTGTGCTCGTCCACACCGAGGAAGCCGCGTCCGTCGGCATTGCTGTTGCCATTGGCATCCACGGAGATGTTGGCAAACTGCTTGAGCACCTTCATGGTCTTGGCATCACAGACGGTGAGGCGTCCGCCCGTTACAGATGCGCCGGGATCCTTCTCCTGCTTTGCAATGAGGTAGAACCTGTCGCCATAGATGGCTCCGTACTGGTTGGTGCATCCTAGTTCCACGCCGGGATTCTCCTTCTGCACTACGCGATAGATCCACTCCCCGTCATTGGTGAGGAAATTGACGGTGGAGTTCTGGTGCCCGTACCAGTCCTCATTGACGAAGAACACGCCTTGGGTGTAGTCCACTGAAGCTCCCTCTTCATATACCATCTGACATGCTCCGCTATGCGTGGGGCGGCTATAGTCGATGATGGTTCCCTGCACGTCACGCTCGGGGAAGGTGATCCCTTCTACGGCAGGATTGGCAGGCAGATGCTCATAGGCAGGACTTCCCTTCACAACCTGATACTCTCCATCCACCAGAGCCAGTGAGGCAGCAAGGTCTGTGTCCTGAATGTCGGACTCAGAAAGGCAAGAAAGATTATCCTCGGCTATTGTGTCATGGATGACATTATATCCGGCAAAACAAGCCTTGTCTGCAGAAGCCTTGTAAAAATATACAGGTGGTATGACAGAACCCTCTACTGAACTCTTGTTGTCTTCGAATATATTATTCACCAACTTCACTGTAGCATAATTCACTACATAAACAGCAGAAGCCTTCTTGGGACACTGAACGCCGACAAAGGTGCAAGATACGATATTGCAATGCATCAGGTCATAGAACGTTTCACTGTTGTAAGCACTCACACAAATGGCCCCTCCATACTTGGACGATTTGGTGTTTGAACAATTGGAAAAACGACAACGAGTGATATTAACCGTGTTCGGTTCACTCTGGTTGGTTACAAACTGGTAATAAATACCTCCGCCTCCGTCTTTTGCCGAACTACACCCGTCAAATATACATCCGTCTATATCAACGTCAGGACCACAAACACTTATAGGAATTGCTTGTATATCCCTAAAGACAAAATCCTTAATGATTACTTGATTTTTGCTACCATCTCCGTTTGTGAAGAAAAGTCCTTGACTACCGCCCCTCAGTATAACACCGTTACCGATGATTGTTAAAGACTTGGATATCGCCATGTATGTTAGGGTGTTTTCGAGCTCAATACCACGAAGTCCCTCTCTGAACTTGATTATGTCGCCATCAGAAGCATTCTCTATTGCCGAAACAAATTCTTCGATATTGTTCACCGTCCAGGTCTTGCCTTCCGTCTCAGCCAATAGGCTTGTTGCAGAATTGGCACTGGCACGAGTGATTGCTGTTGAAGGCGATGTCACATACTCCAAAGTGCCAGACATATCGTTGCTATACCAATTGCTCATATCTGACATGAATGACCATCCGTCAATTGATCCATCAACCAAATATCTGGAAGAGGCACCGACAGAGGAATAACTATATGCCACATCCACGTCATCTGTTGTCCAATAACTCCAATAACCATTATACCAGCCAGCCTTCCATCTGTCAATACTGTCATTTGAACTGTAATCATCAAAAGAATAATCACCACAGTCATAGACTCCATTGACCAAAGAGTAAGTGTTGCTACTCTTAATCAACAGAATGTTTCCTTTACCGTCTAAATCGTAGCCAAGTCCGCCGATTGCAGCTCCATATTGTGTGCCGCCATAAACCAGCATATAGAAGCGTGGGTCAGCAGCGGCAATGGCACGAAGCATAGTCTCACCTGTGGGTGACTCATTCTCTGTCCACTTATAGCCCCACACGTAATTGGCGTTGTTTCCCTTGCCGTCATCCCATTTTACGACCAGTGCAGCTTGATTGGTGCCATCAGCATTTCCAACCCAATAGTTGACTTCTGAGAAATCCACCTCTGGTAATACAACAGCAGGAGCAGATTTGACACCCTTGAGAACACGAGGTGTTCCCTGCACACTTTGCTGTGCAAAGCTACATAATGTACCAAATACAAGCAGCAGAACAAGTAAAAGTTTTCTTTTCATACTTTTCTTTTTTTAATGTTAGACTTATTGATAATAATACACAAATGAATCTTATTCATCCAGAGGGTCATCGGGTATGGACGGCTTCACCTCGATGTGCAGGTCTTGTGCTCTTGCCACCTCGGTGCTCGTCTCGCCCAGCCAGCCACAGTATTGGTTCACGCCAGTATATACCCTAATGAAATCTATTCCAGGCAGATGCACAGGGTTGCCCTCTTTGTCTACGGCCCACGAGATGTCAAACGAACAGAGATCGGCGTAGTCGTTGGGGTGATTGTCGGCATATCCCCAGGGATAGGAGAAAAGCACATAGTAGGTGCCCATGCGGCTTTCGTCCACCCCATTCTTCGGAAGCCTCGTGCCGCGGAAAGTCAGTACATCTTCCTTGTCGAGCCACTGCGGCCAATAGTTTTGCGAGTGGTACATGTTCTTAGCCACAAAGCCCTTGCCGCCGATGTTGTCTCTCCACGCAATGTAGAGCGTATCGGTGAGTATGCCAGTAAGGTCTCTCACGGGCTGATGGTCATCGGGGTGAGAATAGTTTATCTCATACCCATGCAGCGTCAGGGGATTGTGGTATTCGCTGCCTGCCAGTTCGTACCACTCTTCCTCGTCGGGCACGCCGTTGCAGTTGGTGTCTAAAGCCACCATCACCACTCCAGGCTCCGACGAGCCGCCCTTCTGCTCCTTGTAGGCAGGAATGTCGCTATAGAAGGAGTTGCCCTTGATGTAGAAATCCTTCTCGCCAGGCACGTTGATGACCGTGTGGTCGAAGCCGAAGGTGACATAGCCGCCCCATGCGCCAAGAGTTATCATCACATCGTTCACAAGGTCGTCCTCAGCCTTCTGACGCATCGTCTCCTCCGTGTCGCCCGTCTCGTAGATGGGCATGGTGTTGACAAACTGTCCCGGTGCAGGACGGTATTCATACACCCTGGCAGTGTAGGGAGAATACTCCGTCTCCTCATGCAGCACCACGACGGGGAAAGAATGCTTGAAGCCCCTCATGCCGTCGTCCAGTGTGAAGGTGATGCTGTAAGTACCCTCCTTTTCCGCCAGAAAGATATAGTCGCGGTCGGTGGAGAGCAGAGAGTCGCTACCGTCTGCCGTGCGCATCGTCCAGCGATACGATCGCCCCTCGTAGGCCGGAGAGAGACGCAGTTTTTTCATACGTTCGATATAGTAGTAGTCGTTGAGTCCTGACGATACGTTTTCCACATCCTCACGACATGCCGCAAGGCAAAGAGCAATCAATATATGTAATAAGGTATGTCTCATATCTCCTAATCCTTAATGAATACAGTATGAGCCGGTATGTCGCCTGTCCTCACGCTCCATTTGCGCCGTCCCTCCTTGGAATAGCAATGGAGCACTCCCGACGAGACATAGTTCTTGGCATCGGTCACATAGATGTCGCCAGTTTCGGGATGCACGTTGATGCCATAGGGAATTGTGATGTCCTTCTCCGTGCCGTCAGTGATGAAGGCATCAGACACTTTTTCCTTCGTCACGGTGTTGACGATGCCATAGGTGATAGTGTTACGCTGCTCGAAGTTGCTCCATTCCGTACTGTAGTAAAAGAGCGAGTCACCGTGTATGCAGAAATTGGAGCACGGGATGTCGAGCGTGTCCGTCACCTCCATCTCGTTTCGCCCACGCTTCTTCTGCAGCACATAGAGGTTGGAACGTATGCCCTGATAGTCGCCGCGCGAAGTGACCCACAGCTTCCCCTCGGCATCAGCCTTGATGCGGTGGAGATTAATGCCCACGGGTATCTTCTCCACCTGCTTGAAGCCCTCTATCTCGATGACAGAGACGGTGTTGTCATAGTTGGGAGCCATATAGCCGCCCGAGTTTGCCACATAGATGTACTGCCCGAGCACACAGAGTTCGTCGGGCTGGTATCCCACCGTGCATTTTGCCACTGGCTTCAGCGTGAGTGTGTCTATCTTATACACAGCCCCCTTGACGGCATCGGGATTATTGAGCTGTACGGGTCCTACATAAGAGCTGGCGTAGGCATAGCCCTTGTGAAAACGGATATACCTTACGTTGGGAATGTCCACCTGCCCTATCCTGCGTGCCGTGCGCGCATCGAGCACCTCTATCTTGTTGGAGCAGTTGACCACCACATAGAGTCGCGAACCATACACCTGAATGTCGTTGCCCACGTCGCCCAGTTCTTTGATGACGGTGGGGTTGCGCTCGGCGTAGAGGTTGCGCACATAGTAGCCCTGCACGAAGTCCACATAGTCGAGCGTACACTTGTTGCTGCCCATGTTTCCCTCGTTGAGAAGGTACATACCCTGCACGCCCTGCCCCTTGACAGCATGTTCGGGAATGAGATCATATTCTGTAGGTACCACCACCTCGTCCTCGCGGCACGAGTGCAGGCCAACGGCCACTGCCAACAGAAGAATCATAATTCTTTTCGTCATATCATCTTTGAATTTTATTCGACCTTTCCTACGCTCGGCAGAGTAAGCAAGCTTTCTCTGCTCTCGCTTAT
>CALZMK010000154.1 GCA_945788545.1 uncultured Prevotella sp. | reverse complement strand
GGAGGTGCAGAGAGAGTAGGATTGGACGGTGCATTCGTCAAGGTTAAACTGGCTAACGGAGAAAAGAAGCAGATAATGCACGACATCCCCGAACATACTGAGGGTGTGAAGTTTATCTTTTCTCTGCTGACCGACCCCGAAATAGGTGTTATCAAGGATTTAAAGGAGATTGATGCCGTCGGTCATCGTATGGTGCACGGAGGTGAGAAGTTTAACAAGAGCGTTAAACTCACTGACGAGGTGCTCAAGGTGTTTGAGGAGTGCAGCGACCTTGCACCACTTCACAATCCTGCCAACCTCAAGGGCGTGAAGGCCGTAAGTGAACTGATGCCTGGATTGCCACAGGTGGGAGTGTTCGACACTGCATTCCATCAGACAATGCCCGACTATGCATATATGTATGCAATCCCCTACGAACTGTATGAGAAATATGGCATCCGTAGATATGGTTTCCACGGCACAAGTCACAGATATGTGGCAAAGCGCGTGTGCGACTTCCTCGGTGTGAAGCCCGAAGACAAGAAGATCATCACATGCCACATCGGTAATGGTGCTTCGATTGCTGCCGTTGACGGTGGTAAGTGTATCGACACTTCAATGGGTCTTACTCCTCTCGAAGGTGTTATGATGGGTACTCGCTCGGGAGACATCGACGGTGGCGCTGTAGCATTCCTTCAGAAGAAACTCAACCTCGATGCTGACGGTATCTCCGACCTGCTTAACAAGAAGAGCGGTGTGCTCGGTATCACCGAACTCTCTTCTGACATGCGTGAGGTAGAGGCTGCATGCGAAAAGGGTGAGCCAAAGGCTGTTTTGGCAATGAACATGTACAACTACCGCATCAAGAAGTATATCGGTGCTTATGCTGCTGCAATGGGTGGTGTTGACATCATCGTCTTCACTGCTGGTGTAGGTGAAAACCAGTGGGGCACTCGTCAGGATGCATGCGAGGGACTCGAGTTCCTTGGCGTGAAGATTGACAAGGAAGTGAACAAGGGACTTCGTGGTGTTGAGAAAATCATTTCTACCGCTGATTCTAAGGTGACTGTTTGCGTCATTCCAACAGACGAGGAACTGATGATTGCCACAGATACTATGGAGTTGCTATAAATGACACTATCCAGAGTAATTATATTCAAACTGATGGTCACGGCAGTGCTTATGTCACTTGCCGTGACCTCTTCAGCTCAAAGGGACTCCATTCTCTTTGAGGATAATCATACCATTGACACAACCGAAATAGGAGACCTTAGGATTCATGTTGACAATCTTAACTTCTTTAAAAACAACGAATACGAGAGTAATATAGTAAAAGGATATACTCTTCCGGGATTTTGGGTGAAACCATCGGTGAGCTATCAACCACTGAAAAACCTCAAAGTGGATGTGGGAGCATACCTGATTCACTATTGGGGTGCCACCAAATATCCCAACTTCAACTATAGCGACATGCCAGAGTGGCATGGTGAACAATATCAAAAGGGATTTCATATCCTGCCCTTCTTCAGAGTGCAAATCGACCCTACAAAGCGGCTGAGTCTTATTCTCGGAACATTGTATGACCACAACAACCATAATCTCATCGCCCCACTCTACAACTATGAGATGGGACTCTCGGGTGACCCTGAAACCGGTTTCCAAGTTCTATGGGATGCACCTCGACTGAAATTGGACACTTGGATAAACTGGGAGAGCTTTATTTATCGCAACGACACACATCAGGAGAGCTTTTCTTTCGGAACATCACTCCGACTGCTTGCCAATAGCAGTGATGCTCCTATGCACGTTTATTTCCCCCTACAGGCGATATTCCAGCATAGAGGCGGGGAAATCAATACTGAGGCTGAGGAACGTCAGGTGAAGACATGGATGAATGCAGCAGGAGGAATGGGACTCACTCTTAACACCCTTAACAGTATTGTGCCATGGATAAACATTGAGGCTTGTGGAGTGTATTACAAACAAGTGGCTGGCGACATGCTTCCATTCGACAAGGGATATGGATTCCTGGGTACAGCTTCAATGAGACTATGGAAATTTGACGTCAGCGGTGGATACTGGTGGTGTAAGGACTTTATCAGCATTCTTGGCAATCCTCTTTATGGTGCGATGGGAATCGAAGACAAGTCATATCTGCTCGACAAACCCAAGATGATAAATGTCCACATGGGCTATTCGCAAAATCTTGGCAAGGGATTTGCATGGGGAATACACGGTGATGTATTCAATAATATAAAAGAAAACGCCGTGAGCTGGGCCCTCGGCGTTTATATGAGAATAAATTTCAATTTCCTGTTGAAGAAATTCTAAGCAAGGAGTTTCTTCACCACATCAGAGATGGCTTTTCCATCGGCCTTGCCCGCAAGTTGCTTACTGGCAACACCCATCACCTTACCCATTTCCTTGATGCTTGTAGCACCCGTCTGGGCGATTATCTCCTTTACTGCAGCCTCTATCTCCTCGGCCGACATGGCTTTGGGCAGATAGCTTTCTATCACCTTCACCTGTGCCATCTCAGCCTCTGCAAGGTCGGGACGATTCTGCTGTGAATACAAGTCAGCTGAATCATGTCCTTGCTTGGCGAGTTTCTGCAGTATCTTGAGTGCCGCAGCATCATCGAGAGTATCGTTGGCTCCCGGTGCCGTCTTTGCTTCGATAAACACTTTCTTGATGTTGCGCAATGCCTCCAAGGTAACCTTGTCCTTGGCTTTCATGGCTGCAACAATGTCCTTACTAACCTTTTCAAATAGTTCCATAATACTTATGCGAATTTTATTGTTCCTTGTATTTCCTCATTCGACTTTTCGTCACTTGTCTTGTCCTCAGAGTTCTCCACACCAACACTCTGATTGTGAATGCTCTCGAGTATCTCCTTTGTACGCTTATACGTTGGTGATGTCTCTACCTTGGCGATTACATTGTCATTGTCCAGATCCTCGGCATGGAAGAGGTAGATATGAGCAGGACGCTTATATTTGAGGTTGTTGCCCTCATTGCCATAGTAGCGCTGACGACGCTCCTGACGCTCAGCCTCTTTCTCCTGCTCCTCGGCAATACGCTTTGCCTCTTCCTGAGTGTGACGACGGGCATGACCATGCATAATGTCGATATTCTCAATACCGAAACCAGTGGCAAGGATAGTAACCTTCACCTTCTTGCCAAGCTCTGGGTCGGTGGCAAGTCCCCATTTTATTTCGAAATCCCCGAACTTTGCCATAAAGTCGTTGACGTCGTTCATCTCTTCCATCATCAGACTATCCTTTCCATCCTTCTGGCCGCAGAAGGAGATAGAGAGAAGTATCTTCTTGGAATTGAACACGTCGTTGTCATTGAGCAACGGAGAGTTGAGGGCATCGTCGATGGCCTTCTTCACACGACCTTCTCCCTCGCCATATCCTGTTGACATAATAGCCACTCCACCATCCTTGAGCACTGTCTTGACATCGTTGAAGTCGAGGTTGATAAGTCCGTGGACGGTAATAATCTCAGCAATACTCTTTGCTGCAACGCTCAATGTGTCGTCGGCTTTGCCAAAGGCATCGAGAACGGTGAGGTTGGGATATATCTCGCGCAAACGCTCATTGTTGATAACGAGCAAGGCGTCAACATGCTTCGACATTTCCTCCACTCCATCGAGAGCCTGATCAATCTTGCGGTCGCCCTCAAAGCGGAAAGGAATAGTGACAATTCCCACTGTCAGAATGCCCATCTCCTTTGACACACGGGCAATGACAGGAGCAGCACCAGTACCGGTTCCACCACCCATACCTGCTGTGATGAAGGTCATTCGAGTACCGTCGTCGAGCATATTCTTGATATCTTCAAGACTTTCCTCAGCGGCCTGACGCGCTTTCTCCGGTTTGTTTCCTGCTCCAAGTCCCTCCTTGCCCAACTGCAGATGCACAGGCACGGGAGAATCGTTAAGAGCCTGATTGTCGGTGTTGCACAACACGAAGGACACATCGTGTATTCCCTCGCGATACATATGGTTGACAGCATTACCGCCACCACCGCCAACACCAATGACCTTGATAATACTATGCTCCTTTTCAGGAACTCCAAAGTCAACTATTGGAATATTGTTGTCTGCCATATCTTAAATGTTTTTATTCTTCTTCTGTAAGTTTCTTTGTCATTTTCTTAAACCACTTCAAGCCCTTGTTAAGCGGGCTGTTCTCCTTTCTCTCCTGGGCTAGTCGGCGTTCTTCCTCTTCCTGACGCTCACGTTCAATACGTTCTTCTTCCTCTTTCTTGCGACGCAACTCCTCTTCCTGCTGACGCTTCTCGGCTTCAGTAGGCACAACGCCTTGCTTCTTTGGCATATCCGTACGACCAAGTGCAGCTGCAATGTCGTCTTCCGGTTTCTGAGAGAAGAGGTTATTGGGATCCACCTCCCCACCTGCACAATTGCAGTCGCCCTTGATAAGGAGTCCAAGGATTGTGTTCATCATAGCGTTCTTGGCATTGATGTCGGCATTGGATGATGTCACTGTATGAGTGACAAACTTTGCAATACGAATCTTGTCGATATGAGTGTGATTGATGAATGCCTTGTCGATGTTTTTCATGTTTGAACCACCACCGGTGAGGATTATTCCTCCAAGCAGTTTATCGCTATACTCAGCAGGCACCTGATACCATACATTGGCAACAATCTCCTCCAAACGGCTTTCCACAATCTCGACAAACTTGCGCAAATCTACACTGCGGTCACTGTCAATAGGCAATTGCAGGTTATTGTCAATATCAGCATTTTCAGTATATGCCGAGGCATACTTCAGCTTCATCTTCTCTGCATCAGCCTCCTCCATCTGCAGAGAGGCGATATCCTTGGTGATATTATTACTTCCAAGAGGAATGACAGCCAAATGGCGCAAGATATTCTTACTATACACCGACACTGTTGTTGTGTCAGCACCCATATCCACCAATGCACAACCAGAGCGTTTCTCAGCCTCGGTAAGAACACTGTCGGCAAGTGCTATCGGAGAGATATACATCTCGGCAACATTCAAATTGATGGTCTCAAAGCACTTGTTGAGATTCTTATAGAAAGTGTTGCGCTGAAGGATATTGAGGAA
>CALZMK010000153.1 GCA_945788545.1 uncultured Prevotella sp. | reverse complement strand
TCTTCGGTGAAGTTCATAGGGCATGGAATTGTCTCATGCTGCGACTCTCTGGAAAGTCTGTCGATTCCATCCAGTGTCGAGGTGGTTGATGGTGACCCTATGCTTTCTGAGAATGCTACACTGGAAATCACCGGAACCGACAACAAACTTCGAATGGAAGGCGGTATGCTCATCAACGACAGGGGAGAGGACGGAGTGTGGCTGTTGACATTGCCAGAGAATGCTATTGTTGACGGGCGGTTTACAGTGCCTGAGGGCATCACGGCTTTGAGCACATTCCTTTTGTGCGGTTACGACGAGCTTGAGGAGATAACAAACCAGGAGGTTCTGGAGCATTTAGGCGAGTTGGCACTGTCGTCGACAAAAATCAAGAAGGTGAACATGCCAAGACTGAAAAGTATTGGAGAACGTGCCTTTGACTCATGTTATGACCTGACGAGTGTCCTTCTTCCTGAAGGTGTGGAGGAAATCCCGGGATATTGTTTCGAGAACTGCCATAATCTCAGCGTAGTCACCTTGCCTTCCACACTGAAGAAGATTGGAGAATATGCGTTCAGTGGTTCAGGCATCACATCCATTGATCTGCCGGAGGGCTTGCAGCAGATTGGCGAATGGGCATTTTTTGACTGTGACATTGACAACATCAACATTCCTGCGTCATGCAACAACTTCTCTCTTGCATTCTCCAGTGTCAGGACGGTAAACATAGCCGAAGGAATTACCGATATTGTTGACGGGGCGTTCCTAAGCTGTTCCATGCTTGAGGAAATCAAGTTGCCCTCTTCGCTCAAGACTATCGGCAGCGATGCTTTCTGGGCTTGCACGTCATTGAATCATATTGATTTGCCGGATGGCTTGGAGTCAGTGGGAGAATCAGCCTTCAGCTTTTCGGGACTTACCTCGGTCGTCATTCCTGAGAGTGTCTGCAAGATTGGAATCTGGGCGTTCGAGGACACTCCATTGACATATTGCGAAATTAAAAGCCCGTTGAGAGAGATACCTGAAGGTATGTTCGACGAATGTAAGCAACTGCAACAGGTGGTACTGCCCAATACAGTAGAGCGATTTGGCATGTGGGCTTTTTGGTGCAACTTTGCCTTGAGCGACATTAACTTTCCAGACTCTCTCAAGGAATTGGGGTATGCTGCAATGGCAGCAACCAATATCGAACAGCTGAAATTGCCTGCTACTGTGGAGAGAATCGGCGAATACTGTTTCGGTGGTGCCAATTGCAGCACAGTTGACCTCTCTCTCACGCAACTCAAGGAACTGCCCGGACATGCCTTCAACGAGTGTCTGAATATCAAGAGCATCATTCTTCCTGCCTCCATGGAAGTGATTACCAACAATTTCTACCTCAGTCCGGAGATAGAGTGTGTGGAGTGTCGCTCTGCCGTGCCGCCCGTGGTTGAGGGAGAGACTTTCGACGAGGAAGTATTCACCAAGGCTATGCTCGTTGTTCCCGCAGGAAGCGAGGTGGCATACCGCAATGCCGAGGTGTGGAAGAAGTTCAAGAACATTGCCACACCGACGGGAGTGAAATCCGTCATTGACGATTCACAAGACGGAGAGCGTATATATGACCTGCGAGGCATTGAGATGAAGACAGAGAAAGGACTTTTCATCAAGAATGGAATAAAAATAATTAAGAATTAAAGGCCCACCCCCTTCATGAACTTAAATGTATGTTATTTCACCCACACTCCTAAATCATACTGTATTCCAGCAAGATATAAGCGTGCTTTAATAACAGTAAAGGGTGGGAAACTTTAGTAAAGAATTAGGAATTATGAGAAAAACGGCTTTGATTTTTATGGCATTGGTGGCGCTGGGCGCCGCCAATGCCGATGCGAAGAAGTTCTACCACTACGGGAACACGCTCACGTTCCTCTGCGACGACGAGACAATGACGGCGGAGGTGGCGGGGACTTACCACGTGGAGACGAGCGGCACCCTCACCGTGCCGGAGACATTTGTTGCCAAGGATGGCAACACCTATACCGTGACAGCCATTGGCAACAATTTCATCTATCGCGATGAGTGTTATTACTCCGATGGTTTGGAAGAAGTGGTGTTGCCAAAGACCATCAAGTCGATAGGCATCAATGCGTTCAGGAATAGTAAATTGCAGCGCATCAACCTTCCAGAAGGGCTTGAGTCGATAGGTGACAATGCGTTCTGGAATAGTACGTTGCAGCACATCAACCTTCCAGAAGGGCTTGTGTCAATAGGCAATTGGACCTTTTATAGTTGTAAATATCTTGAACTCTCGGAGTTCCCATCGACGTTGAAGCACATCGGCAGATGTGCTTTCAGAGGATGTTATTCCATTTCTGTTTCTTCCTTTCCTGATGGAATAGAGACCCTGGGGGCGGGTATCTTCAGTTTTATTACGAGTAGGAATAGTCCTCTGACGAAATTCACCCTGCCGGACCACCTGAAGGAAGTGCCCGACAGTCTGTTCCTTTATTGCAGTAATTTGGAGGAGGTCCACCTTCCTGCCAACGTTGAGAAGATAGGTTCTGGATGTTTCAGCTCGACCAAACTGAAAGAAATAGTGTTGCCTGAGACATTGAAGGAGATTGGTGAGCGGGCATTTTACTCTAACACTCTGTTGACTCATGTGACGCTTCCTAAGGGTGTCACTTCCATTCCCGCCTATACTTTTTACAAGTGCCCCTTCACCTCTCTTGACCTGCTGCATGAGGGCATAAAGGAGATAGGAGACAACGCATTCAAATGCTGTCCAATTGAAGAGGCCATCATTCCTGACGGTGTGGAGAAACTTGGTTGCAATGCATTCGGTGAGAACGCGCATCTCAAGACCATCTCGTTCCCCAAAAGCCTCACCGAGTTTGGGGGCAATCCCATGGAACATTGTGACAGCCTGAAGAACATTATTATTGCCGAGAGACATCCTACGCTCCAGCTAACTCCCGACAGTATGCTCGTTTGTAAGAATAGTGACGGTCTGTCTTTGCTCTATGTACATACCTCAACGATCGTTGACAGTACTTTCACTCTGCCAATCGGTACAACGGAGATTGCAGACTATGCCATTGGACGATATAGGGCGATTAACCGCTTGGATTTTCCTGAAGGTTTGAGACGCATTGGCGAGGGCAACTTCAGGTATTCGGCATTGAAGCAGGCTATTCTTCCCTCTACTGTTGAAGAACTGGGCTCCTATACCTTTAATAATAGTAAACAGTTGGAGAAGGTGGTGTTGCCTCCGCATCTGAAGGTCATTCCTTTCAATGCTTTCTACAGTTGCGAAAATTTGTCAGAGATCAACTGGCCAGATGACTTGGAGGAGATAGAAGGCTGGGCATTCTGTAGAACTAATCTCCCTTCTGAGATAGTGCTCCCCTCCGGTGTTCACACCATCGCTCCTCTTGCTTTTGCCCACAACAAACGTGCGTTTGAGAAGTTTGTCCTGCCCGATGGCATAGAGGTTATTAACGGCGAGAGCTTCCGTGACAGTAAATTGCCCAACGGTATGGATATTCCGGGCAGTGTGAAGATTATAGGTTCAAACGCGTTCACTAACTGTGGCATGGAGGATATTGTCATTCCCGAAGGTGTGGAATATATCGGTGGAGGTGCTTTTATAGGCAACAATCTGACGAATTTGCACTTGCCTTCTACGCTCAAATATCTTGATTCGCAAGCATTAGCATACACCAACATAGCACAAGTCACCTTGCCCGAACACCTGGAGACGTTTGGGGCAGAAGTTTTCTGCGGATGTTCAAACCTGAAGGAACTCGTCTTTCCTGATAAGGTAGATATTAGTCCCTTTGCGCTCTCTGGATTAGATGGTTTGGAACACGTCGTTTTACCTGACAGTATGCCGGAACTATCAACAGGTCTGTTCTGTGACTGTCCCAATTTGACGAGCGTGAAACTGCCCTCAAATCTTCGATTGATAGAGTGTAACTCGTTTGAAAACTGCAGCGCACTCGAAGAACTGTCATTCCCAGCTACCTTGGAATGTATTGGCAATCAGGCTTTCTCGGGCTCCTCACTCAAGCGTGTTGACCTATCGCAAACGGCTCTCAACCTCATCATATGGGAGGCATTTGCCAACAATCCCCATCTTGAAGAGGTGCACCTCCCTGCCACCTGCAATTTCGTAGGTGCAAAGGCATTCGCCGGTTGCGACAACATCCGCGTAGTGGAAGTGCTTGCCACAGAGCCTCCGACAGCCGAGGCTGAGGCATTCCAGTCGCCTGTCACCGAGCAGGCTATCCTCATCGTGCCCGAAGGTTCGGAGGCTGCCTATCGCAATGCCGAGGTGTGGAAGGAGTTCAAGCATATCGCCACACCTACGGGAATGAATTCCATCATTGTTGACACCAAGGATGGAGTGCGTATCTACGATCTTCGCGGCATGGAGAAGAAGGCCGAGAAGGGTATATATATAAAAGGTGGAAAGGTGAGAGTGAATAAATAGAGTTTAAATAATAACCCCAAAGTAATAATAGTAATTAGAATTTTTAAATGAAGAAGACATTATTTTCAGTGATGTGGCTTGCGATAGCAGGCGTATTTACAGTTTCGACATTGTCGGCATGTTCAGATGATGACAACGACAACAAGGCAGGCTCTTATGTTATCCAAAAGAATGGAGTGGTGGAGCCTTCGCAACAGGTGGATATGGGAGTGTTTAACATCGATGGCAAGAAATATAGGCTTATCTTTGCCAAGACAAACCTGACGGCAAGGGGACTCGCCAAGGCTGAGAGTGACTTTGGTGACTTTTTCTCCTGGGCTGCCCCGGAGCCATGGTGCACAGCATACGAGCGCACAGCCACTTCGCTGACTCCTACGGCATGGATTTCAGGCAAGGCTGATGGATATACATTGGTCAATGCGCAATACTATGACGGAACTCGATACACAAAATATCAGAACGAGAACGAACAGCTGTCGCCAGAAGACGATGCAGCCCATAATTTGCTCGGAGGTGACTGGCAGATTCCGTCGCGTGCCGTATGGCAAGCTCTGGTGGATGCCAACAATAAATCTGTGACATGGGGCAAGGACGGAGAAATGAAAATGACCTTCATCGACGAGACGGGAAAAC
>CALZMK010000152.1 GCA_945788545.1 uncultured Prevotella sp. | reverse complement strand
GTGATATACTTTCGGCAATTTGAAGTCCATTGACGCCCTGTTCGTATTCACGTACTGAGCCGTCTGGGAAAGTGATCTTTATCATATCTTTTTTACTATAATTTCTATTTTGGGCGCAAAATTAGCTAAATTATTCGTAATTAGAGAATATTTATATTAAAAAAATACTAATTTGCCCTCTTTTTATATCACTTGCTATATTTTTTGATTACGCTATAGGCCTTATACAGTCCACCTTCGCCTGCTTTTCCAAGATCGACGATGGCTTCCTTGTTCTTCTTAAGCTTAAGTTTTGAGAGTCCGCGGTTGTAATATGCCTCTGCCATCTTGGGGTCGAGTTCAAGGGCACGGTCATAGTCTTCGATGGCTTTGTCGAAGTCACTTCCTGCTGCATAAGCATTACCGCGATTGTAATACAGATAGGCATTTGCTGATGCCATGCTGATGGCTTTGTCGAACTCTTCTATGACACTGCGGGTGATCAAGTTGTCGCGTTTCTGGTCGTTTTCCTTCATCCTGTATGCCGCCCTTTGCCAGAGCACAAGCACTGAGGCAGAATCTACATCTTGGATAAGCGAAAGCACCTCGGGCTCGTCGATAATCATAGGTCGGCATACGATATGCAACTGCTGTTTGCCTCCCGTCTTATGATTGAATCCGTCAACATCCTTGTCGTATGGCATATACGACTCCACATCGGAGCGCACGTTTTCAAGCGAGAGGTTGTACATAGGCATGAACGCCATGTCGGGCTGACGGTTCTGCACTCGTCCGCGATAGTCGTTCTTATACTCTTGTTTCACCTCATTCTCGTCGGCAGTGACGAGTTGGTTGTATTTGTCGAGGTCGATGTCACTGCGCTTGCGCAACTGTTTCTTGTTGAGACGCGGTTGCTTGCCGTAGAGCGACTTATAGAGTTGAGCCTTAAACACCTTGAACTCGTCCTTCTCAGCCTCCTTGTTCATACCGAGACGGCGATAGCAATTGGCACGGCTCTGCAGTCCATACCAGAAGTTGGGATATTCCTTTATCACCCTCGAATAATCGCGTATAGCCCCACGCAGGTCGCCTGTTTTGTCGAGCAGCAATGCCCTGTTGAAGAGTGCCATGATATTGTCGGGCTCGAGTTTGAGCACGAAATCGAAATCGAGGATTGCCCTGTTGTCGTCGCCCACCTGCGCCCTGAGCAGTCCGCGGTTGTAATGTCCGAGGAAGTTGTTGGGGTCGAGGTCGAGGGCGGTGTCATAGTCGGCCATTGTGCCTCGAAGGTTGTTCTGGTTGAATCGCGCCAAGGCACGGTTGATATAGTGGTCGGCACGCTTGGGTTGCAAGTGTATAGCCTTGTCTAAGTATTTCTCGGCATCCTTCCATTTGGAGCGCGACAGACTGATGACAGACAGTGCCTGCCACGTACCTCCCTCATAGGGGTCGATCTCCACACTCTTGTCCAAGGCCTTGAGTGCCTCGGTGGTGTCTTTCTTGTTGAGATACACCTCTGCCCTCATGTTATAGGCGGGGGCAAAACGGCTCCATCTTCCTATGATAGTGTCTATCTCGTTGAGGGCGCGGTCGTAGTCCTTCATCTGCATTCGACATATAGCCCTATTCTGCCAATATCCTTGGTTTTCAGGACTATACTGCAATGCTCTTGTGTAGTCTGCTATCGCATCCTCGTATTTCTCCTGTTGTATGCGTGCAAGTCCGCGCAGTTCGTAGAGGTTGGTGACGAAGGGGTTGATACGAATAGCCTCAGAGCAGTCGCTCTCCGCTCCTACATAATCCTCAAGATAATACTTAGCCACACCCCTAAGGAACCATGGTTCATAGAGGTATGGCTTGGATGTTATTGCCTGTGTGAAATATTGTATTGACAGCACATAGTCTTCATAATACAAAGCACTCCGGCCGATTGTGACGAGTCGGTCGGTATTATACTGTGCCCTTGCCGCCGTGGCAAAGAGCAACAGCATTGCCGTGATTATCTTGAATACTATCGCGCGCAGCAATTCCTAATTCCTAATTTCTAATTCCTAATTCTTTTTAGGCAGCAGTTTCGTCTTATATCCACAACGGAAACGTCCTTGCAGCAATGCCTTGAGTTTGTTCTTTATCAATTGCTTGCGCAGGGGACTGATGCGGTCGATGAACATCTTACCGTCGAGATGGTCAAACTCATGCTGCATCACTCGCGCGAGGAAACCCTCCACCCACTCATCATGGGGCTGTAGGTCGCCATCGAGCCACTGCACACGGATGCGCGTGGGACGTGTCACCTTCTCATGAATCGCAGGCAACGAGAGGCAACCTTCCTCTTGGGATTCGGTCTCTGTGTCGTCATATTCCACGATATGCGGATTGATAAACGGACGTTTGAAGTCCTTGTACTCGGGCATATCGTCGGCCAATACGTCGAGGTCGATAACCACCAGACGGATAGCCTTACCAATCTGAGGGGCTGCCAATCCGATTCCCTCCGACTCTGTCAATGTTTCAAACATGTCAGCTATCAGTTGCTGCAAGTCGGGATAGTCGGTAGGGATATCCTCCGCCACCTTTCTCAGCACCGGCTGACCATAAGTATAAATAGGTAAAATCACTCTTTAATTCTTTAATTTTTTTAATACTTTAATTCTTGCAAGACTTTATGAATTTCGCATGGAATTCATAAAGTCTTGCAAGATAATCGTAGCACTGATTTCATCCACGAGAGCCTTGTCCTGTCGAGCCTTCTTGCGTAGTCCACCGTCAATCATGGCCCGATGGGCAAGCACCGAGGTGAAACGCTCGTCGTAGAACTTTAGCGGCACCTCAGGATGGAGTTTGCGAAACTGCCCCGCCCACGACTTCACGCGGGCGTAGTTCTCACTCGGTTCGCCATTCGGTTGGCGTGGCTCACCCACAACAACCATTTCCACATCCTCGCGACGAAGATAATCATCGAGGAACGACATCAGTTCAGACGTGGCAACTGTGGCCAATCCTCCGGGAATAATCTTCAGAGGATCGGTCACAGCCAGTCCACAGCGTTTCTTGCCGTAATCTATTGAAAGGATTCTTGCCACAAGATTATTTGGCGTTGAACAGCAACCACGCATCAGGATACTTCGCACGCAGTTCGTTGCGGCTCTGTGCTGCCGAAGCCTTGTCTGCGAAAGTCGAAGCTACGACACGGAACATGTTGCGATCGGTGTTCTTCACAATCTGTGCGTCATATCCAGCCTCCTTGAGTCGCTGCTGGAGTCCGTCAGCATTGGCACGAAGAGAGAATGAACCCACAACAACACTGAAGTTCTTGAGACCACTACCGTCGATGAGAGACACCTGCTCCTGACGAACCTGCACGTTGTCGGCATTATCCACAACCCTCACCTCGTCAATCGGTTTCTCCTCAACAGGAGCCACCACATTTGCCTCGGTATTTGTCTCAACAGCTGCGGCCTCCTGGGCCTTTGCCTTCTCGTAAGCCTTCTTATATGCACTCTCACTCGACTTACAACTTGTGAAAGCCATTGCTGCGCAAAGTCCTGCGCAAAGAATCATGTACTTCTTCATATTCTACCTTATTATATTATATAACAGTTATTATTACTAATCAAAAATTTCTGCGAAATTACTAATTATTGGCGAAAAACGGAAATATTTGCCACATAAAGTTTGTTAAATCGAGAAAATACGGCCATTTTAACAAAAAATCACTATAAAAATCATTGTTTTTCCGATTTTATTGAGTAAATTTGCCTTCGAATAATAAACATGTTGAACCATTTAAACGTATTAGGATTATGAAAGGTTTAGGTTATATTGGCGCATTCCTCGGCGGCGCAGTCGCCGGCGCTGTCATCGGATTGTTGGTTGCCCCCGAAAGCGGCAAGGACACACGCACGAAGGTTAGTGACACTGTGAACGACTTCCTCAAGAAGCACAACATCAAACTTTCACGCAAGGACGTGGAAGACCTCGTTGACGACATCCAGGAAGTAACTCCTGACGAATAACACTCATCAGCCACCAACTTAACGCTCACGACATGCTATCAAATGATAAAAACGTGGAATCAATAGCGACACTGGTGGAGACGCTAAAAGACTACGTCGTACTTCAGAAAGACTATCTGAAATATGACGTAGTCGAGAAACTCGTACGACTAAGTGCGGCTCTACTTCTCGCGTTCTTCATCTTCGGACTTGTGTTTGCGGTGGTGTTCTATCTCTCCTTCGCCCTGGTCTATTGGCTGGCTCCCGCCACGGGAGAGGCTGGTGGTTTCGCTATCGTCGGCGGAATATATTTCCTATTGCTGTTCCTTGTATATTACAAGCGAAAGACATGGATTGAGCAACCATTGGTAAGGACTTTGACAAGTATTCTGTTGGACAAATAATCCCCCACCCGCCTATGAACACATTAGAAGAAATAAGGGCACGCAAAGAGGAATTGCATGCCGAGATACAGAAGAAGGAGGAAGTGATAGCCTCAACGTGGGAATCCCTTTGGGAACCACAGAAGGCAAACACCAAAGGCGAGATGGTCACTCATCTAATTGCCAACAGCATCACTGCCATCGACGCCTTCCTCACAATGCGCAAACTCATCTCCCGCTACGGTCATCTCTTTGGAGTGGGAAGAAAAAAGAAAAAGCGCTGAACACATTGCGTGGTTCAGCGCTTTTTCTATTCATACTCTGCAATTACTCTTACATACAATATGTTAAGCTTAATTATTCACAATTGCCTCCTTGATACAATCCACAATATACCTCACATCTTCATCCGAGACATACGGTCCTGCAGGCAAACAGAATCCCACTTTGAATATCGACTCCGATACTCCATTCAGATATGCAGACGCCCCCACATATACGGGCTGCTTATGCATTGGTTTCCAAACCGGACGACACTCAACCTTCTTATTTAGCATAAACACGCGTAGAGCCTCAACATTATCATTAGGCTGACAATCGGTAGTGGCACTATCCACTGACTTTATCACACCCGCAGCTCCACCCACAGCAGTCTTTATCACCTCCTTGTAAGCATTCTCCTGCCCCTTAATCTTCACATCCGGATCAAGTGTTGCTGCACAAAGCCAATAATTTGAATCGTAACGTG
>CALZMK010000151.1 GCA_945788545.1 uncultured Prevotella sp. | reverse complement strand
CTCAGTTTCTCGATGGTGGGAACGGCATTCCCCGTGATGGCTATGGATTCCGCTCTCGAGTCTCTTGCGTGGCTCTTCCCCTTGCGCCATTATTTTGTCGTCTATCAGACGTCAGTCTTCAGCGGCTATCCGCTCTCTTTCTGTTGGATTCATCTTGTGTGCCTGTTGGCATTCGTCCTTCTGCCCCTGCCGCTCTTAGGACGACTCAAAAAGGCGATGACGCAGTTTGTTTATATGGATTAGGGATTAGGAATTAGGAATTAGGGATGAGAAGTTTATTGCGCGAATTAAGGACTGTAGTGAAGGATGAGGGAGTGCTGATATTCTTCATCCTCGTGCCATTGGTTTATCCCTTGCTCTACTCGTGGATATACAACAACGAGACGGTGAGGGACGTGCCCGTCGTTGTGGTGGATGACTGCCACTCCAAGGCAAGTCGCACGTTGGCAAGGAAGATGGACGCCTCGCCCGACGTGAGAGTGGCGGGCTATGCCAATAACCTCGACGAGGCCCGCAAGGCGATGGCTACGCAAGATGCCTTTGGAATTGTCTATATCCCCTCGGATTTCGACAAGAAGATAAACCGACGCGAGCAAGCCACAGTGAGCGTGTATTGCGACATGAGTCTGCTGCTGGCATACAAGGCGATATATGTTACTGCCATGTCGGTGACGAGCGACATGAATGCCGACCTGCAGATGAAGAGTAAGGGCGAGGCCTTCGACGAGGTGGCGATGTTCAATCCCGCCCAAGGCTACGGCACGTTTATCCTGCCCGCAGTGCTCATGCTGATTATCCAACAGACACTTGCCCTTGGCATCGGTATGATCACCGGTACGCAACGCGAGCGCAACGAGGGACGACGCCTCTGGACTCCCTCCTCTCCCGGCGACACCTTCCTCAGCGTGGTGTTGAGTAAGGCAATGGCGTATTTTCTGATATACGCAGTTGTGGCAGCCTATCTCACGTGTGTCGTGCCCCGCCTGTTCAGTTTTGTTCAGATAGCGCGCCCATGGGATATGGTGGCGTTGCTCCTTCCGTTCATCATTGCCTGCATCTTCTTTGCGATGACAGTGACGAGTGTGGTGAGATACCGCGAGAACGTGATCCTCATCATCGTGTTCGCCTCGGTGCCCCTGCTGTTTATCTCGGGACTCTCGTGGCCCCAAAGCAATATCTCGTGGTGGTGGCAGTCGGTGTCGTGGCTTTTCCCCTCCACCTTCGGTATTCAGGGTTTTGTGCGTATCAGTGAGATGGGCGCCACGGCGAGTGAGATATTGCCCTGCATAGTGGTGCTGTGGGTGCAGGCAGTGTTCTATTTCATCACCACCTGCATTATCTACGGCAGAACTCCGAACAAGTGATGGCAGTGGCAACAGCCACATTCAGGCTTTCGGCACTCTCGCCCTGGCGAAATCGCGGGATGAGCAGCGGATGGGTAACCATGGCCCTCACCTCCTCGCTGATGCCGTTGCCCTCGTTGCCCATGATGATCACCCCGTGGCGCGTGAGTTCCTTCTGATATATGTCCTTGCCGTCGAGCAGTGTGCCGTAGATAGGCATGTCGGCGGGCAGCGAAGAGAGTAGGGGAACGAGTGGGGAATAGGTGACACTCACGCGTCCCAGACTGCCCATCGTGGCCTGCACCACCTTGGGATTATAGGCGTCGGCAGTGTCGGGCGAGCATATTATCGAGTCGATGCCAAACCAGTCGGCAATCCTTATTATCGTGCCAAGATTGCCGGGGTCCTGCACTCCGTCGAGCATGATGGTGAGTCGGTCGGCGTCCACCTCCACCTTCTCCTCCTTGTTCATCTCCATCACAGCCACCACCTGTTGCGGGTGTTGCAGGAAACTCAGTCGGCGCAGTGTGTCGTCATCCACTCTCTCCACTCTCACGTCCGCCCCAATACTGTCGCCCCCCGTCCATTCGTCGGTGGCAAAAACGGAGTGCAATCTGAAGCGCGACAAGAGGTCGCCCACCACCTTCGGTCCTTCGGCCACAAAGAGGCCTTCTCGCTTGCGGTTTTTCTTCATCTCGAGCGAATGAACCCATTTTATAGTGTTTTTTCCAATCATTTTTCGTAAAAATATATAATTAGTTCGCAATTTTGCAGCAAAGTTACAAATAAAGTTTTAACTTTGCAAGCGATTTCGAAATAATGTGCATTAAAAGATACATAAAAATGCTGTTGGCGGGTGTGTTGCTCGCCTCGTGTTCGACAACGAAATTCGTTGCCGACGGGGATAATATGCTCAACAAGGTGGAGGTGAAGAAGGACGAGGGCTATCCCGATGTCAACACGGCGAAGTATAAGTCGTATGTGCGTCAGAGGGGCAACCAGCGCTGGTTTTCGGCATGGAAGGTGCCATTGGGCATCTACTCGCTTGCCGGTCGCGACACCACCAAATGGCTCAACCGCACATTGCAGTCGATGGGCGAGGCACCCGTGGTGTTCGACACGCTCAAGGCGCGTCAGAGCTGCAACGACCTTGCCGCACTCATGCGCAATGAGGGTTATCTCGGAGGTACGGTGGAGATGTATCTCACCCAGAAGCGCCATAAGGTGGTGGATGCCACCTACGTGCTCCATCCCGGAGTGGCATATACGGTGAATAATGTGGATTACGACATACGCGATGCCGCCATCGACTCGCTGTTGCGCAAGGCGCGCATGATAGGCGGAGGCAGTCTCAAGAGGGGTGGGCGATTCGACGTAGGTAATCTCGACGGCGAGCGCAAGCGTATCACCGACTTCCTCGTCAACAGGGGATACTACCGATTCAACAAGGACTACATCACCTTTAGGGCCGACACCGTGGCTGGAGTGCCCAAGGTGGATCTCACCCTCGTCGTCCATCCCTATCCCGTGAGCCGGGACAGCATCGGGGCGCATCCCGTGTATATGGTGAGGAGCGTAAACTATATGAGTGGCGACC
Source organism: uncultured Prevotella sp. (assembly GCA_945788545.1). The sequence goes on along the minus strand of CALZMK010000151.1, from coordinate 2,238 downwards.
CCGACGACGAGAGGATACACCTGCGCCCGACGGTGCTCAGGAACAACACCTTCATAACCCCCGGCCGACCCTATTCCGCCAAGGACTTGCAGACAACCTACAACCGGTTTGGACGCCTGCAGGCGGTGAAATACACCAATATCTCCTTTGCCGAGGATGAGGCTGCCAAGGCGCTCGACTGCAATATCCAGCTCACCTCCAACCAGCCGCACTCTATCAGTTTCCAACCCGAGGGCACCAACACCGCAGGCGACTTAGGTGCGGCAGCATCGCTCACCTATCAGCACCGCAATGTGTTCAGGGGCAGCGAATTGCTCAGTCTTGAACTGCGTGGAGCCTACGAGAATATCAAGGGACTGGAGGGATACAGCAATGAGGACTTCCTCGAATACACCGTCGAGACCAAACTGCAATTCCCGCGGTTTATCGCGCCCTTCATCGCCATGCCCTTCATCAAGAGCACGCAGTCATCGTCGGAGCTGTCGCTGATGTACGACCTTCAGAACCGCCCCGAATATCACCGCCGAGTGCTCTCGCTGGCGTGGAAGTATAAGTGGAACTACACCAACCACCACGACCGCTATTGGCTCGACCTGCTCGACCTCAACTACGTGTTCATGCCGTGGATATCCGACACGTTCCGCCACGACTATCTCGAGGACGACACCAACCGCAATGCCATCCTCAGATACAACTACGAGAACCTCTTCATCATGAAGTTGGGATTCGGATGGGCATACAACAACGGCAGTCATGCCATCCGACTCGCCGTGGAGACTGCGGGCAACCTGCTCGACCTCTTCGCCAACACCTTCAGTGTGGGCGAGAAGGAAGACGGATACACCAAGATATTCGACATTGCCTATGCGCAATATGTCAAGGCCGACATGGAATACACCAAGTACATACGGTTTGACTACGACAACCAACTCGTCTTCCACGCCGGACTCGGTATTGCCTATCCCTATGGCAACAGCACCATCCTCCCCTTCGAGAAGCGCTATTTCTCGGGCGGAGCAAATAGTGTGCGAGGTTGGTCGGTCAGAGGGCTCGGTCCGGGCAGCTTTGCCGGTAAGGACGGTAAGATCGACTTCATCAACCAGACTGGCGACATGAAGCTCGACCTGAACATGGAGTACAGGGCCCGACTGTTTTGGAAATTCACCGGCGCACTGTTTGTCGATGCGGGAAACATCTGGACACTGCGCAACTATACCGACCAGCCCGGCGGACAGTTTCGGTTCGACCGATTCCTCAAGGAGATTGCCGTGGCGTATGGATTGGGACTTCGTCTCAACTTCGATTTCTTCATCCTGCGCTTCGACTTCGGTATGAAGGCCGTCAACCCAGCCTACAAGGAACAGGGCACCACCCATTATCCCCTGGTGCATCCCCGTATGAGTCGCGACCTCACCTTCCACTTCGCCGTGGGATTGCCGTTCTGAGAATGAAGAATAAAAAATTAAATATATATGCTGAGATTTATATCATTTGGTAGCGGCAGTAGCGGCAACAGCTACTACCTATATACCGACACCGATGGACTCCTCATTGATGCCGGCGTTGGAATACGCACTATGAAGAAGTATTTCCGCGACTATGGCATCAACATGTCGTTGGTGCACAACATACTCATCACCCACGACCATGCCGACCATGTGAAATGCGTTGGCAGCATCAGTCACGACTACAATATCCCCGTATTTACCACCTCTGAGGTGCACCAAGGCATAGAGCGCAACTATTGCGTCAAGCGCAAGGTGAGTGCCGACCTCAAGCGTGTTGTCGAGAAGGGTGTCACCTATGAGGTGGGCGAATTCAAGGTCACCCCCTTCGGTGTGCCTCACGACAGTGCCGACAACGTGGGATATGAGATAGAGCACAACGGGATGACATTCTGTATCGTCACCGATGCCGGGGAGATTACCGACGAGATGAAACCGCATATCGCCAATGCCGACTATCTCGTCATCGAGGCCAACCACGACGAGGAGATGCTCAAGAACGGACCTTATCCCGAACATCTCAAGACGAGGATCAACAAACCGACGGGTCATCTGAGCAACAGGGCCTGCGGCATTGCCCTTGCCGAGAACATGAGTGAGCGGCTCAAGAATGTGTGGCTCTGCCATCTGAGTGAGGAAAACAACCATCCCGAACTTGCCCGCAAAACCATCGAATCCATCCTCCGCTCCTATGGTATCATCGTGGGCAAGGACCTTCAGCTCGAAGTGCTCA